>JAICGT010000136.1 GCA_025922995.1 Fimbriimonadales bacterium | reverse complement strand
GCCCCGCCCGGTTTTTCTTCCACAAGCGCCCGAGCAGCCACCAACCCATAGCGGGATTCGTTTATTGTAAGGCCAAGTCGGTCTTCGATGCTCCACGTGCCGATAGCGAATAGATAAGCGAAAGCGAGTGCGGCCGACGACGCAAGAATGCTTACAACCCGTGACGCGCGTGGTGCCTCCCAAGCGCACGACACAAAATAGGCTACGGCACAAAGCGCGAACAGAGGAACATTACGTACGGCGGTTATCGATAAATAAAACGTAGCCGCCGCGAATACAAATAGCAGCAAGTCTCCGCGTTTCCTAAAGGCGCAATAAACGGTCGCCGCGGCCAAGAGCAGATGTGCGACGAGAGACGGCGAGAACCCCATCGCAAACGGCGATTTCAACTCCACGATGTTCCCCGTATACGCGCCGCCATGCAATTCCCCGAACAGAGTTAGCGGGTAGAGGACTCCTGTGATTCCGTAGGGATTTATGAAAGAACAGAAAACAGTCACGAGAAAGGCAGCAACCGCCACTCGCAAGCGACTGCCCCTCTGCAGCACCTCGACAATGAACCAAAGAGCGCAGAAAAAGGGTCCTATCGCGAACAAGGCGTGGGTGTTTGCCCAAACAATTTGAATCAGTCCGATCCAAACAAGCGCCCATTTCGCCTCGAGTTTCCCTTGCCGAACACGCGCAATCACAAACAGCAGCAGCCCCAATAATGCGAACGTGAAAGCCTCGGGACGGACCGAAAGCCGTCTTCCCACGGCAATCGCAGCCGCGACTCCTATGCCCACCGACCACCCGAGCGACGCCCTACCCGAGGTCAACGCAGTCGCTAGTCCGATGCTATACAATGCGGCGGCGCAAACAATCGCGAGCCAGGGTCCGACACTTTCAACCGATAAGTACAGCCCCACGCAATAGAGCCACCGCATCTCGATCCACGGCCGCGGCTCGGCGGTTGTCAGCCAGGCATCGAACCAGGGAATGCCATTTTCGAGGATATGCCGACCGGCTGCCCACTGCCACCAAAAGTCGGCGCTGCCGATCTCGCGCATACTCAAGAAAGCCACGACCAAGACCGGAACCGCCCACCCCAGCCACGCACGCCTCGACATCGGCTGTAGCATACGCCATGTAAACTGCCCCGCGATGCCTACCGTCTTCGTTTCCACCTGGCCGGACACCGGCTTGCCCTGCGTCCGTCGCGCAAGCGAGAGCTATTCGGAGAACCAAGACCTGCTGCGGGCATGTGAAGACGGCCTCATCGAGGTGGAAATGGACCCGCGATTTCAAGCGATCGGTTACGGAGGGCTCCCGAATTCCGACGGTGAGCAAGAGCTCGACGCCGGCATCATGGACGGACGAAACCTAGAAGCGGGAGCGGTCTGCTCGGTGCGCAACATCGTCCCCGTAATTTCGGTCGCCCGCCACGTGATGCAGGACACAACCCACGTGATGCTCGCAGGAGACCAGGCCATGCGGTTTGCGCTCTCCAAAGGCTTCAAGCCGCGAAGCTTGCATTCCCGGAACAGTCTCGAAAAGTACGAAAACTGGCGCAAGGACAAGCACGAGGCGGAAGTCGCTCATTTGGTCCATGACACAGTCACCATCGTGGGGCGCGAGGATCCGGGCCACGTCGTCGCTGCCTGTAGCACCAGCGGCCTCGCTTGGAAGCTACCGGGTCGAGTCGGCGACTCTCCGATTGTCGGCGGCGGGTTTTATGCGGACGATGAGGCAGGCGCAGCCGGAGCCACCGGCGTCGGCGAAGACATTTGGCGGTTCATGCTGTCGTTCAGAGCCGTCGAGTTCATGCGCGCCGGCATGACGGCGCAGGAAGCCTGCGACCGCGCAGTTGCTATGATGGTTTCTCGCAAGCCAAAGACCCGCGAGCATGTTAGCGCCGTCTTTGCGGTTTCTAAGGCAGGTGATTGGGGCGCTGCCGCCTCGAAAGACGGCTTCGTAGCATGGACGTCGGTCGACGGAAAATACGAATCTTACGAGATTCGGGGTGCGCCGTAAGGGTAAAAAGCGTCTAATAGAAGTACAAGGAGGGTCCAATGTTGAACCCAACGCAAGAAGCTACGCGGCAATCCGACGAAGAAGTCACAGCCGAAACCACAGACGAGGGACACGCCTCACCGGACAGGTCGATCGTAGGCCCGTACTCGGTCGAGATGCCCGAACCGCGCGACTAACCGGTAACATACGCCTCGTGAAATTCATGCCGCTCATACTCGGCTTGGTTGTGTTGGCAGGATGTGCCGCTACACCCGAGCCTCCCACCCAGACGTCCCAGGGTGAACCGGCAGCCGCTGTGTCCGTCGAGTCGTTGGAAGCATCTTATCAAAAGGCTGCAACCGAGTTTGAGTCGGAAAAAAGCGACGCCAACAAGTCAGCCTACGTGGCAGCGACGGTCGCTTATGCTACGGCTGTTATGGCGGCCGATGGCCCGCCCGCGAAGTATCAAAAGTCGCTTAAGCTCTACGACGAGGCACTACGCCTCGATCCTGGGAATGAAGAGGCGATGACTAACCGACAACTCATCGTCGACATATACAAGTCGATGGGTAAAGAACCGCCGAAGTAAGCCCGTGAAGGGTATCCCCCCATGGTTCTGGTGGGCTGCGGCCGTAATTCTCTTTATTACTTCGCTGCCCTACATGTTCGCGTTGGCAATCCAACCGGAAGGCTCGCTTTATCTCGGTGTTCACAGCAATTACGATGACCACGCCGTTTATGCGTCATGGACCAAACAGGCGCAAGAGGGTCATTTCTTTTTCGAAAACCGCTTTACAACCGAGGACCAGCCCGGAAAAACGATACACGTCTACTTTCTTGCTGCAGGCTGGGTCGCAAAAGCAGTCGGTATTCCTGTCGCGCTGCATTTATTCCGAATTCTTTTTGGCTTCCTCGCGCTCTTGGCGCTCTATCGATTAGTAGAAAGTGGAGTCTCCGACGAATCCGCGCGAATGCCTGCCTTCATTCTGGGAGTCGGTTCAATGGGATTGGGTTTCCTTTTTTGGAGGAATTACGGATTCGATGGTCCTATAGATGTCTGGCAGCCGGAAGCATTCCTGATTCCGTCGCTCATGCAGAACGGCCTTTTTTGCTGCGCAGCCTGGCTAATGTTAATATTTTGGCGATCGCTGCTGGCTGCAAGGGATTCCTGGCGCGCGATCCTGCCGGGTGCAGCGGCTATTCTGGTTCTCACGAATATCCACACTTACGACACACTGAACATTGCCATCGTCGGTGTTGGCTTCTTAGCCGCCATGATCGGCGCAAAAACGTTTTCCTGGGTTTGGCTGGGTCGAGCCCTTATAATAGCGTCAGGCGCGATTCCCGCGCTAGGCTGGTTTGTTTATGTTCGGGGCATCGACCCTGTTTTCGCGGCACGCGCCGATACGATTACGATTTCTGCGCCCGCGTATTGGGTCATTCTCGGCGTAGTTCCGGCGTTGTTAATCGCCGGTTACGGCTTGGCTAAGCAAGGCTCGAAAACTGCCGTTATCGGGGCTGCCGCGCTCGTAGCCGTTATTGTCGTCGCGCATGTGACCGGCGCATACAACATGGATGTGTTATGGCTTTCAATGACTTCGTGGGTTGTGCTTGCAATTTGCGGCGCAGCTCTATGCGCTGTGTACAAGCCGAAAGCGCCCATTTACGGACTCCTTTTTTCATGGATTCTGATGGGAATCATCGCCCTGTACTACCCCGGGTTATTCCAAAGGAAATTGGCGATGTTACTCGCGGTTCCGATCGGAATTTCCGCGGGCATCGGGCTCGTACGATTGCCGATTGAGCCGCGAAGGCTGAAGATAGCGACGCTCCTGGCAGGAATTACACTGGGGCTTTCCGGCGTTTTTTGGATTGCGCGCGAAGCGATGATGCCGGTCAAGAACCTAAGCAACACGACAATGCAACGCATCTACTGGCCGACGGAAGTTGCCGAGTTCCTCGCATTCTTTCAGAGCAATACGCGACCGGGCGATGGCGTTATCGCCATTCCCGGTGTTGCCGTTCCAAATGACTTTGAAAACCCGACAGATTATCAACTCGCTATACCGGATTTAAATGCCGTGATGTCCGGCTGGGGAGGCATCAAGTCGTTTGCAGGACACTGGAGCGAAACACCGGACTACATCGCAAAGAGGCAGCGCGTAATGAACGACCTTTTCTCGCCGAATACAACACGCGAAACGGCTTACACGCTGATGACCGATGCGCACGCAAACTACATCATCGCACCAAAAACAGAAATAGCAAGGCAGGCGGGCGTCCCCGATCCGCAGTTCTACTCTTCGCTGGGGGAGATAGTGTTTGAAGGCAAGGAGTGGCTGTTAGTCCGGTTCCGACCGTCTCCCTGAACGCAAAACCAACCACCAGAACTTCGGCAAAGCAGCCACTTTTCTCCATTTTTTTGGATTTTGTATCAGCCGCCACAACCACTCTAGTTGCAGCCTCTGTAGCCACAGAGGCGCTCGCTTCACACTACCGCTGAGGACGTCGAAGCTTCCGCCGACGCCCATGTTCACCGGCGCGCCGATTTCGTACATGTGCTCTTTAATAAACTTCTCTTGCTTCGGAATCCCCATCGCAACAAACAAAACGTCGGGGCGTGCATCGCGCACT
>JAICGT010000135.1 GCA_025922995.1 Fimbriimonadales bacterium | reverse complement strand
GGGGCGCAGGACACCTGGATCAAGCAGAGTGTCCTCCCAACCGACCGCAGCGCGGGCGCCGTTTTTGCGCTGACCCCAGATAAGGCCGTTTTCGTCGGGGAGAACAACCTGATTTTGGAGACAGCCACAGGGGGATCGAGTTGGACAATAAAACGGCAGTTGGCTTACGGCGTGGATCCGTTTTACGCAGTGGCCTTTGCGACGCCTCAGATAGGCGTGATCAGCGGGAACAACCAGATCATGCGAACGACGGATGGAGGAGCGACTTGGCAGCCAATCACGTTCTTTGGAGGCTCGTGGTATCACATCGACTTCACGTCGTCTACGGTCGGCTTCGTGGGCGCTAACGGAGCGCTGGCGATGACGACCGATGCCGGCGAGTCGTGGTCCTTGCGATCGGGCTACCCGGACTGCCCGGTGATGTTCGGTATGGACTTCAGGGACACCAATGTCGGCCTTGTCGGCGGCATCATGGCGGGGACGTCGGAGGCGGGCATTTACAAGACTACGAACGGTGGCCAAACCTGGGTGCTGAAGGATCAGAACTCCGCAAACGATGTGCTTTGGACATCACCGACGCGAGCTATCGCCGACGAGGGAACCACCGTTCGTGAGTCCGTCGACTCCGGCGACACTTGGCAAACGATCGCCTCCGGAATCACCACGGGATTTGTTTCGATGGCTCGAGCCGGGATTTCGAACGTGGTGATCGGTGTGTCGGGGAAGGGCGACGTTTGGCGCAGCCCGGACCTCGGGTTCACGTGGGTGCAGACGTTCGACGGCCCGGGAGCCTTGCCCGGGATTTGGGAGACTCACTTTGCCGACGGCAACACTGGTTGGCTGGTCGGACCGGGCGCGTTCATTTACTACACCACCGACTCAGGCATCACTTGGCAGCAAAAGAATTCCGGAACCAGCAGCCAGGTTTTCGACATTCAGATGTTGAACCCGAGTTACGGCCTTGCGGTCGGACACAACGGATACATCTACCGAACGAATAACGGCGGCAGTTTCTGGGACGTTCAGAAACTCGAAGTCACCGGGCAAATCTTTGGCCGTGACGAGGATTTGAGAGCCCTCGACATCGTGGACAGCCAGTTCGCGGCTGCGGCCGGTCCTGGGGGCACGGTGTTTAAAACCGAGAACGGCGGAGAAACTTGGACCTCTATCGGCTACCCCATGATTTCGGGAGACCTGTGGATCCACGATGTCGACTTCATCGACCACAACTTGGGCTACATCTACGGGGTCGATTTCGGACCCGGCCATACGCGAACGCTCTACCGAACCAGGGATGGCGGGAACACGTGGGAATGGGTGTACCTGGGCGAGCGCGGCGGTGGCACGACGTGCCAGTTTGTGGATGCCGACTACGGTTGGCTAACAGCCGACAATACTTTCGGCTTGCGCACCACAAATGGCGGAGCCTCGTGGCAGGAGTTCCACATGCCGACCTACTTCAGCGGGCCCGAGGTATCGAAAGTAAGGTTCCTCAACAGGAACACCGGCTGGGTCGTCGGTTGGGATGGCTACGTCGCGAAGAGCGCCAACGGTGGTACTACGTGGCAAATGGTCGACCTCGGAACAACCGAGGACCACCTCTTCGACGTCATCCCGGTTTCGGAGACCGAAATCTGGATCTGCGGTCGCGAGAGCTTCAGCTTCGCAGGAGTCGTGTATCACAGCGTCAACTCCGGTCAGACGTGGACGCGGCAGGTAGTTTCTGCCGGTAGCACGTTCACGTATCCTTATCGTTTCACCGCGCTTCCGAGCGGCGAGGCTTGGTACGGGGGATTCGCCGGTACGATTGCGAAGCGGCAGACGGCTGCAACGGAAATTGCGCCGACGGCGATGAACCTGGTGCGCGGGCGAATCGTAAACGGCAACTTGCAGTCCGTGCTGACCAGTGACAATTCGAGATTGGACCTGCGACCCGGCGTTACCCTTTCGACTGTGCAGTCGCCGACGGTGATCGAGTTTATAGGAAACGCTCCGGTCGGCACTTTGACGAATCTGACACTTCTCGTGGAAAGTTCCGCCACCAGTACGAACGTCGGCATCAGTATCGACATGTTCGACTACGACGCCGGCAGCTATGTGAACGTGTCATCCGGGCCGTCGACGACCGGCGACCAGACGTACACGTTCAACCGCACCGATGCCGACCGGTTCACGTCGGCGACGGGGCAAGTGAAGTGTCGCGTGAGCTACAAGGCGACCGGGCCGATTCTCTCGTACCCATGGACAACCAGGATCGATTGGATCCATTGGCAAGCGCGGCAATAGCGTCCCGGGAGGCGGCAGACTCTGCCGCCTCCCGAATCCGAAGCCAGTGAGACGTTTTGGGACTTTTGTACGTTTCAACGTGCATGAGAGGAGTTTTTCCCTTGACGATTCTTGCGTTGTGCGCGAGCGCTACGACGCAGGACAGTTTGCAAGCTAAGGTTCAGCAGGCAGAGAACGAGCGGCGAACCTGCCGCGCGAACCTGCAGGTGATCGCTAATGCCGAAATGGCACACCGAGTAAAGACGAGAGGTGGGTTTACGTCGAACTTGAAGTTGTTGGATGACATGTTCGAAATGAATCCGACCTGCCCGAATGGCGGCAGCTATTCGGTGGTTGTCGGGGTTCCGTCGGATTCGTTCACCGTGCACTGCTCGGTTCTTAGCCACGATGCCGGCGCACTGCAGCCGGCGGGCTACTCGCCTGAAATCCACGGCAGATACGAGAACTCTGAAGCCTACGAACAGATGCGGCAAAGGGACCCTCATCGCGCTACGTGCAGGGCGAATCTGCAAACGCTTTCCAACGCAGAGATTGCGCATAAAGTCGTCCATGGTGAGTTTGCCGCCGACCTTTCGCTCCTCGTGGAATCGCTTCAGGCAATGCCCGTCTGCCCAGACGGCGGCAGATACCACGCAGTTATCAACGACCCGCTGAATTCGTTTACGATCCATTGCAGCATCAAGAGGCACGACGCAGGAGTTTTGGAGCCGAGGGGCTACTCCCCAGGCAGAAACACCAGGTAGCGTTCGGCGACGCTTGCGGCTTGGGACGTCGGCGGTATACTCGCGTCGCTCTTACTCTCGGAGGAACGTTCACTTGGCCGCAGCCATTCTTATCAACAAACTCACTAAAACCTACGGCACGCGTGGCGGGTCCGTAAACGTCGTCGACGCGATCGACCTGGAGGTCGAAGAAGGCGAAATCTTCGGCTTTTTGGGACCAAACGGCGCGGGGAAGACCACGACGATCAAGATGCTGTTGAGCATCATATATCCGTCGTCAGGCACGGCACATGTGCTGGGCAAGGAACTTGGCGACATCTCGATTCACAAGGAACTCAGCTATCTGCCGGAAAAGCCGTACTACTACGAGCACATGACCGGTCTCGAGATCCTGCACTTTTACGGGAAGCTGTTCGGACTCAAGGAGCCGGAGCGCGGTAACCGAGCCAAGGAGCTGTTGCAAAGCGTCGGCCTCGGTGACGCCGGCAGCAAGCCGATTTCGAAGTTCTCGAAGGGCATGCAGCAGCGCATCGGCCTGGCGCAGTGTTTGCTGAATCATCCCAAGCTGTTGTTCTTGGATGAGCCCACCGGCGGCCTCGATCCCATCGCGCACATCGAAATCCGAGACCTGATTTTACAGATGCGCAACGAAGGGAAAACCGTTTTCATTTCGAGCCACGAGCTTTCCGATGTCGAACGCATTTGCGACCGCGTGGCGATTATCGACCGAGGGCACATTCGCGAACAGGGCAAGCTCGATCAACTGTTGGCAGGTGGCCGTGTTGAAATCACAGCCGAAAACGCGACCGACACGCTTGCAGGCAGCCTGGATTCCGACGGCGTTATCGTTTCGCTGCACTCGGGCCGGCTGATCGTGGACGCTCCCGACACCGCGCAAACCGACGGGATGTTGGACGCGATTCGGAGTGCCGGAGGCAAGATCGTCAGCGTAATTCCTAGGAGAAAACGACTGGAAGACATCTTTGTAGAAACGATCAACAAACAGCGCGAAGAGGTGAAGACCTAATGCAGCAAGTTCTCGCGATTGCAAGCACGACCTTGGGCGAAGCCATTCGCCGAAAGGTGCTGATGATCATTTTGATGGTCGGCTTGGCGGTTCTGATCATGGCGCCCGGGCTTTCTTCGCTCAGCCCGCGCGGCCAAGAGGACGTGATGATCAAGATGACGCTCGGCGTTCTCAAGATCACGGCGGCGATTTTGGCGGTTACGCTGACGGTCTACCTGCTTCCGAACGAGGTGGAGCGGCGCACGATTTACACGATTCTCTCGAAACCGGTACAGCGCTGGCAGTTCCTCGTCGGTAAGTTTCTTGGGAGCGTCTCGGCGCTGACTCTGATGATCGGCCTGATGACGATCGTGCTGATCTTGGCTTTTGTCTTGCAGCGCGGCGGGAACACGGATGCGATCGCGCCGCTTGTAAAAGCGCCGTTCATGCTGATCTTCCAGATGTCGCTGCTTGCGGCGGTGGCGATGTTTTTCAGCACTTTTGTGACTCCGGTCGTGAACTTTTTTCTTACGGCGCTTGTTTATGTCTTCGGGACGCTGTTGAACCCGTTCTTCGAGAACATAACGACGAAGGAGAACACTGAAGTCGTTTCGATTTTCGCGAAGATCG
>JAICGT010000134.1 GCA_025922995.1 Fimbriimonadales bacterium | reverse complement strand
GTAGTCCACGAACCTGAGCCGTCAATTTCAGCCGCTTCGCTGAGGTCCCTCGACACGCTGCCAAAACCAATCGCCGCAGCGCGAATGTACAGCGGCGATGCCACGAACACCTGGGCTGCAATGACCGCGAGCGCCGTAAACGGCAGTTCGATGCCCCAGGCAGACAGGGTCGGCCCCGCGAGCCCGGCTCTTCCGAATGCAAGCAGCAGCGCTACGCCCGCCACCGCCGGAGGCAGAAGAAGTGGAAAGTCGACGAGGGACTCGACAAGGCGCACGGGCCCCCAAGACCGCCGAGACAAAACGTAGGCGAGCGGCGTTCCCAGAGCGAAGATCAGCAGGATAGCTACCCCGGAGGTCCAGGCGCTCAGGCGAATCGCAGCCTGGGCGCCCGGGTCTGAGAGCCCGGCGACGATTGCTGCCGGGTTCGCCGCAACGACCAGTGCAACGATGGGCAGAGCCAGAAACAGCAGCAGTGGCGTAGATGCGAGCCACCACGCGCTGTGTTTCATTGCGGCTTGTCGAATCCCAGCTTTGCTAATGCGTCTCGCCCTGGCGAAGTCCTCGCGAAAGCCTTGAAATCATTGCCCTCCGGCGTAAAGGCGACGATGTAGTAGGTTGCGCGCCGGCTAGCATTCTCGGGCAACTCAATGCGCTTGAGCTTAGAATCTCTTAGGTCAGTGTTGTAGACGAATGCCGCGTCGGCTTCACCGAGCGTGACCTTGGCTAACGCGGAACGCACGTTGGGCTCCTCGGTGACTACGTTTTCGAGGATCGCTTCGGCTGTTTCGGCGTCGAGTTTGGCGAGCGCTGCCCGAGCGTATCGCCCCGCCGGAACCTCCTTTGCTGCCATGGCGATCTTTACGCCCGGCTCAGCAAGGTCAGTAAAGTCTGCAATGCGCGCATCCGCAGCGACGACGAGTTCGCTGGTCGCGAACGCAACGGCGTCGTGTCGTTTGCCCACGATGTCCATCGCATCGAGGTCTGCGGTAATGAGCACGTCAGCCTTTGCACCCTGTGTGATTTGGAACGCCAGCATGTCCGACCCGCCATGGGTGACGGTCACCGCTTGCGCGTGACCCGCCTGATACTCCGCTCCAATGGCAGCCGCGCCGTCCGCCATAGACGCGGCGGCGAACACTGCTAACTCCGCTTCCGGTGCGGCGCACCCGAAAAGCAGCACGGATAGGGGCAGGAGCCATCTCATCTCGGTCAATCTCCCGAAAAGGCCGCCCAACAGGACGGCCCTCGAAACTGGGCGCGGGGGCAGGATTTGAACCTACGACCTCCGGGTTATGAGCCCGACGAGCTACCAGACTGCTCCACCCCGCAACGGACGCCGATTGTACCTGGGAACAAGTTCGGCGAACTGCCGCGTCGCACTTTCAAGGCAGATGCGCGCATAATAAGTCATTGAACGTACCCTGTGCGTTCGGAGGTCTTAAAACCATGTTGCTACTAGCCTTGACGGCAATTACCATGCACGTTGACAAGCCTGTCGACGATACGTTTCCGAAGCTCAAGCCGGGACAACTCGAGCGAAAAGTCAAGCCGAGCGCCTACGGCTTTTCCCCTAAGCCCGATTCACCGAACGAAGCTGCCGCTTTCTGGTACTTCTCGCGTGTGTCGGAGAACGGCACTTGGCCGGACGACGCAGTCATGAAGGCAAAGGCGCAGATCGAAGCGATGGGCGTCGGTGATGGAGGAGGACTGTCGGCGGCATCGTGGACTTGGTTGGGTCCGGGGAACGTCGGCGGACGACTGCGGTCGATCCTTATTCATCCAACAAACCCGTCGCTTATGTGGGTCGGCGCCGTCGGTGGCGGTGTTTGGAGGACTACAAACGGAGGAGCCTCGTGGACACCGATGGACGACTTCTTGCCGGCGATCGGCGTATGTTCGATGGCAATGGATCCGGCAAATCCCGATCACCTCTATGCGGGCACGGGCGAAGGGTTTTTCAACACGGGACTACCAGGAAGTTCTAACAACGCTTTTCGTCGAGGAGCGGGGATGTTCAAGTCCGAGGACGCGGGGACAACCTGGGAGCGTCTCCCGAGCACCGAGAATTCCGCGTTTTATTTCGTAAATCGAATCGCCATCGCACCCGCGAATCGCGACTTAATCCTGGTTGCTACGAACGACGGCATTTTCAGGAGCACAAACCGTGGCGTTACTTTCAATCTGATGGTTGCGGGAAAGACCTATGACGTACGCTTCCATCCTACCGACCCCCTCAAGGCGATTGCGGGTCGTTCCAACGGCACTGTGATGCGTTCAGTCGACGGCGGACAAACTTGGCAGACCGGTTCCGGAACGGCAGGGGCTCGCGTGGAAGTAGCCTACTATCGCGGTGATCCGGAAGTCGTGTACGCGGCGATTTCTGCAAGCGGCAGAATCAGGGTCTACCGATCGCTCGATGGCGGCGCAACTTTTGCGTTGCGCACGAGCGGCAGCGGCATTACGACCTATGTGAACTATAACACGGGATTTTGGGTCGATCCCACAAATTCCAGTCGCTTAATTCTGGGCGGGGTCAATTTATACCGAAGCACCGATGGCGGAATCACTCTCAATAACGCCTTTTCGAACGTCCACCCCGACCACCATATCATCGTCGAACACCCTCAGTTCGATGGCGTCAATAACCGGACGGTGTTTTTCGGACATGACGGCGGAATTAGTCGAGCGAACGATTTCCTCAGTAGTACGACTACCGACCTGAACAACAACCTCGGAGTTACCCAGTTTTACGGCGGCGCGATGAACAACTCTTCCGGTGTCATGGTCGCAGGCGCGCAGGATAACGGTACTCAGCGCTTTGGCGGCAACGTCCAGGGCTGGACCCACGTTCTGGGTGGCGACGGCATTTCTTGTGCGGCGGACCAAACCGACCCGAACTTTTTCTATGCCAGTTCGCAGCACGGCGCTATCCGAAGGTCGAACAACGGAGGAACTTCGTTCTCCTCAAACGTTGCGCCACCCGGCGCCGGAGGCAGTGACTTCAACTTTGCGACCTACTACATGCTTGATCCGAACCTGCAAACGAGGATGTACGTCTGCGGAAACCGGCTCTGGCGCGCCGACAACGTTAAAACGGGCTCGCCCACCTGGGTAATTGCTAAGGACGTCCTTACGGACGGGCAGACGGGCGGCCCGCCCCGCGATCACTTCGACGCGGTGCCACCGCTGAACCTCGGTTCGGTTGCGGTAGCGGAAGGCAATCCGAATCTAGTTTGGGTCGGCTACAACAACGGCCAGGTATGGAAGTCCGAGAATGCGCTTGCCGGAACGCCGACTTGGGAGCGCTTGGATAACATCGCGCCGCTGCCCGATCGCTTCGTGAGCAGGATCGTCATCGACCGGAATAACCACGACCGCGTATACGTGGCTTTTATGGGTTGGGAATCTAACAACGTTTGGCGCACGCTCGACGGCGGCGACTCGTGGCAGGAGATCACCGGCACGGCGCCGCATAAGCTGCCCAGCGCTCCCGTGGGCGGGTTCGCACAGCACCGCACCAAGTCGAACTGGCTGTATGCCGGCACGGACCTCGGAATCTTTACCTCCAGTGACGACGGCGCGACGTGGAGCACGTACACCGACGGGCCCGGTACGGTTCCGATCGCCGAACTCGTTTGGCGAAACGATTCCACGCTGCTTGCAATCACGCATGGCCGGGGCGTTTTCAGCGCTAGCATCGATACCGGCGTCGAGCCGGTGTCGCCGAAGAGCTTTACGATCATTCGAGGTACGTTGCTCGGCAACCCTCAGCTTCAAGACGTGATCGAGTCCGATGATCAGCGTCTTCTGGTGCGTCCCGGCATTACCCTGTCGTCCTCGCAGCCTCCGGTCGAGATCATCTTCGATGCAACCGCCCCGATCGCTAACCCGACGGCGATAGGTGTCAAGTTCGAGGGTAGAGCGAGTTCTTCGAATGTCTCGTACACGGCGTACGCCTGGAATTATTCGACCAATAACTGGGTTCAGATAGGGACGGGCCCAATGGCCATATCAGACAGCGTGTTCACTCTCAACGTTCCGGGCACGGTCGCGAACTACATCGCTGCCGGCACGAGGGCTATGAGGGTCAGGCTGACTGCCAGAGCAATAGGCCCCGTCCTGCAGTTCCCATGGAATTTCGAAGTAGATCAGATTGCTTGGAGCCTTCAATCGCCATAGGTCAAAGTGCTAACCTAATCGTCTAAATGATCCCGCTTAGAGACGAGCGGAGGCGTGGGCCGGTACCTTTGGTTACGGTAACCCTTATAGGGTTGCTGCTGGTCATCTATTTGTGGGATCGAGACTGGAATGTTTTCGGTCCCAGGTATGTGTTCGCCGACCTTGCCGTTCGGCCGAACAACGTGGTCGAGGTGTTCCTTGGTGGGTCTCGCGAGCCGTTGCTCACGCTGTTTACGAGCATCTTCTTGCACGCGAACCTGATGCACTTGCTGTCCAACGTCCTCTTTCTCTGGGTGTTTGGGCCGCGCGTCGAATCGGCATACGGGCCGGCGAGGTTTGCTCTGTACTACGTTGTCTGGGGTGTGCTCGCCTCGGTTGTGCAGATCATCGTAACTCCGGCGAGCGGCATTCCCATGGTCGGCGCCTCAGGAGCGATTGCAGGGGTTATGGGCAGCTATTTGCTGCTGCATCC
>JAICGT010000133.1 GCA_025922995.1 Fimbriimonadales bacterium | reverse complement strand
GCTAGGAGCGACCCTTGCCCAGTCGATTTCTTGCGGCGAAGTGACAAACGTTCTGTCGGCTTGGTCGACTTTCTTCATCGCCTCGAGCTCGGGATTGTCGGACTGCAAAAAACCGAAGAGTAGGAATGCGGCGAGCATGGCTACTTGGCGTCGTCCTTCGGGGCCGCCGGGTTGAGCGCGGGTATATCGAAGCGCTTTTTCAAGTACCAGTCGATTGAAGTCTTGTCGACTTCGCGCGGCGAAATTGGAATAATCGGGTCCGTGATCGCCTTGTAAACGAATTGTTCTCGGGCGATTCGAGACGCGCGAAAACCGACGTCGAAATAATTCATGGCAACCATGAACGGCGCGCGGCCGCTCTTCACGAGTTCGATGGAAGCGTCGACCGGATCGGTCGGGAAGATTCGTTCTGCGCTGCTCGCAGTTGCCCGTTTCAGCGCGTCTTCACCGAAAGGTACGACGAGGTCGCACCATTCGAAATCCGCGTCCGTAACTTCGGACATTAGTTTTGTGCGCAGTCGGTAGGCTTGCCAGTCGCCGGACTCTCGAAACGCGGCAGCTTCCAAGCCTTGAAAATCGACGAGAGCGTCACCAAAGAGGTAAAGGATGCGCCGCGCGGGCGGCTGCAGGCTTTTCGCCCTTGCGGCGATCAAGTTTGCCATCTTTTTCGTGTCCATTCCGACGTGGCCCGCGCGATAACTCACGGAGTCGTCCCTGCCGACGGTAATCGCCATCCGGTTTTCGACGCTCATGAGGTCGAGCGTCCTCGAAATGATTTCTTTGTTGCTGAAGACAATGCAAACCGGCGCGCCTTTGGAGTCTTCAACTCCCATCGCGTATTTCGAAATTGCCGTCGGATCGTCGCTATCGTAAACGCCGACTGTGCAGTTCATATTCAACTGTTCGCAGCCGGCTTCAAAGCCGCGCCGTATGTGCTCCGCCCAAACGGCGTCCGTTTTGGGGATTACAAGAATATAATTCGCCGGCGGCGGCACATCGGGCTTTCGCCCGGAACATCCGGTGAGGATAACGAATAAAGAAAACAATAGAGAGATTCTCATCCCACCAACTCCCGAGCGAAGTCTTCGGAACGGAACGGAATCAAGTCTTCTGGTTTTTCGCCGATTCCGATCAACTTGATCGGTATTCCCAGGTTTTGCGTCACGCCGATAATCGCGCCTCCTTTCGATGTTCCGTCTAATTTTGTAATTACCGCTCCCGTAACGCCGGCGGCTTTGGAGAATTCCTGCGCTTGACGAATGGCGTTTTGGCCCGTATTGCCATCGAGCACCAAAAGGATCTCGTCGGGCTTGCGGCCCAGGGCTTTTTCTGCGACGCGCACGACCTTAGAAAGCTCCTGCATCAAGTTCTGCTTCGTGTGCTGCCTGCCGGCGGTGTCTGCTAGCACGTAATCCAGGCCACGGGCCTTGGCAGCCTGAATCGCGTCGAAGATCACCGCGCCTGCGTCGCCTCCGGGCTGGCCGCGCACGATCGCCACGCCGACGCGCTCTGCCCAGGCTTCCAACTGCTCGATCGCCGCGGCACGGTAGGTGTCCCCCGCGGCGAGCATGACGCCCTTGCCCTGCCGGCGCAGGCTATGGGCGAGCTTGGCGATCGTCGTCGTCTTACCGGAGCCGTTGACTCCGAGAAAGATGTAGAGCGTCGGCGACTCGCCGACGGCGAGTCCGGCTTCCTCTTCGCGCAAGCGCGCCGACACGGCGTCCTGAATGGCTTCGCGTACGCCCTCGGGCTGCTCGATGCGCTGCTTTCGGGCGCGGTCGCGAACCTCCTGCATGATTTCGCCGGCGATGCCGACGTCGACATCGGACTGGATGAGCGCCTCCTCGAGGTCTTCGAAGAGCTCTTCGTCGATAACTCCTCTGCCAAAGAGGCGGTCGATCCGGTTCCGAAGGCCCTTAAAAATGCCGAATCTCACCGGGAAAGGTTACCTAAGGCTGTTGCGGTTGAGGCCCGCCGCGCACGAGGTAAAGCAGCGCTTCTCCGATCGGCTGGCCGCCGCCGGATATGTCGAGGCGATACGCCCCCTCCTTTGGGAACGACATGTTGTCGATCCGGAAAGCTTGCATCAACGTCGCCGGTCGGGCGTCGCCCTTGGGAGCTTCGAAGTTGCCTTGCACGCCGAAAAGCTCCTTGCCGTCCTCATCGATCAGCACGAGCTTGATCTCCACGGGTCTGCCGCCTTCCATGGGTTGGAACTCGAGTTCTACGCAGATGAACAGGGTCGGATGGACGAGCGGAAAGTCCGATCCTCCGATGGTATCGAACATGCCGATCAATGTAGCCTTGCCGCCGTCGACGTGGCAGGCATAGTCGCAGAACTTGGCGAGGGTGACGCGCATGTCCGAATCATACACCTAGGAGCCGATGTATTCACCGGTACATCGAAACAACTCCGTCCCCTAGAAAGAAGGGGCGCCGGCCGAAGCCGACGCCCTTATGTAACCAACCACGCAAATCCCAAACGGAGTGAACTTGCGGTGGGTTCCGCCCGCGTTCGCCGCGCGGCACGGGTTCCCCTGTCTAAGTAAACGTTTACAGGCGCAGAATGCCTTTCACCCAGATGGGTGATTTTGGTACTCGAATGTGCCACGTACTCGTAAATGTTCATACACTCTATGTGCTCGTAGCACATGCGGACGCTTCGAGCATGTTATCGGGGAGCCTGGTAGTCATCCACCCGAACCGCTCTGCGGCGGTTTTTCCCCATGGCATCGATACACGCACGCACTCGATTGCATTGATCGGGCTGCCTCTTAGAACCACATAAAAACACTGAATGCGGTCTCTGCCCGCGCAGGTGGAGGGAACATAATGAAAAAAATAGGGGGCCTTCTAACCAAGGCCGGTATATCCATCCTGGCTCTCGGCGGGCTCGTCTCGTCGGGGCACACAGACTTTGTTATAGCCAACGAAAACATCGCCATCGGCATCGACGAGTTTACGAACCCGGGAGACCTGATTGCGGTGTTCGATGGCGTCGGTGGACGTCTCGACACAGGCGGCCCGCACGAATTTTGGTACGACGGCTTCGGCGGTTTCGCACGCACGACGATGGTCGTCCGTGATGGAGGAGGCGGAATCGTTGCGAGTCTGACTAACGCTTTCTTTTGGGCAGTGCCTCCGACGATTACGCATCAGACGGAAGTCGGTAGTGACTCCGCGATCATCGAGGGCGAACCCATGGCCGGTCTTGCCTATCGACGCATCGTGCGGATCGACGCAGGGACTCGTTTTGCTCGCGTGACCGACACATTCCGCAACGATACGGCGACGATCCTGAACCCTGGCGTTTTGGACAACGTCAACCCGATTTCGCCGAGCACCACTTCAACATTCAATGACCTGACCAGCGTTTTGGGGATCAATGACTTCGCATCGGCTTCAATCGCTTTTTCCAACACGCTGACCGTGGGCTTCGGCAGCGACAGCCCGGCGTTTCGCTTTAGCGCGGGCGGTTCCCAGTTTGTGACCAACCCGTTCATTATGCTTGTCCTCGACCCCAACGGCACGATCGGCGACGGCACCCTGCAGACGGCCTCGGACTTCGGTTTCATCATGCCTGGTCAGGAGATCAGCTATACGTGGTACATCGCGTTCGGAACCAACCGCGCGGATGCGACGGGCGAATACATCGCAGCTACCGGCGCAAGTGTTTTCGAGATCGGCCCGGTGGGGACGCAGAACATCGACGAGCATGTCGAGTTGGTCGTTCCCGTCCCGATCAACAATCCCGGTGGCGGCCCGGTCAATTGGACCGTGGACGGCCCGGCAGGCATGACGATCGACTCCGGCGGCGTCGTTCGATGGACTCCCGGCGAACTCGACGGCGGCAACAGCTATTTCGTCGAGGTTCAAGCCGACAACGGATCGTCCACTGCCACGACTTCGTTCACCGTCAACGTTATCGAGACGAATACGGCGCCGACGATCACGGACCGTCCGAACCAGAACGTCGATGAAGGCGCGATGGTTTCCGTCGACTTCGATGCCACGGATCCCGATATACCGGTTCAGACGCTTACCTTCTCCTTGGTGTCCGGCCCTGCCGGCGCCACAGTCCACTCCGTTACAGGTGTTTTCCAATGGACGACGAATGAGTCGCACGGCCCGGGGACCTTCTCCGTCACCGTGCGCGTGACCGATAACGGCGATGGTCTGCTTTTCGACGAAACGACCTTCGATGTCGTTGTCGCCGAAGTGAACTTGGCGCCGACGGTCGGCGCAATCAGCGACCGAACCGTCACAGCCGGAGCCACACTCTCGTTGACGGCAACGGCAACCGACCCAGACATTCCTGCTAACACTCTCACGTTCAGCTTGGACGCGGGCGCACCGGCCGGTGCGACAATCGACTCGCAGTCTGGCGAGTTTAGCTGGACACCGGGCATCGGCGACGTCGGCGATCACCTGATCACCGTTCGCGTGACAGACAACGGCGTCCCTGAAATGAGCGACACCGAGGACTTCAACGTCCATGTCGACGCTCCGAGCTTGAACGCCGAATATACCGGTGACCATTCTGGTGAGTACTCAGACCCAACGACGCTGTCTCTGCGGGTCACAGACGACCTGGGCAACCCGATTCCGGGGCTGTCTATCGACTTCGCTCTCGGCACTTTTGCAGGCAGCGACCT
>JAICGT010000132.1 GCA_025922995.1 Fimbriimonadales bacterium | reverse complement strand
CGGGCCGATTGCGCAGGTGGCGGAGGGGCGTACTGCCCCAGTCCGCACGTATCAGGACTTGCTTCAAGACAGCCACGACGCCGATTTGTTCGAAATGATCGCGACCTCTCAGCTTCTGGTCGCTCGTTTCGACGAGAATCTTCGTTTCACGGTCGATCGCAAGGTCGGATCGCCCACGATGTTGGCGTCGGTGGACCCTTCGCCGGACGGAAAGCATTTCTTGGTCGAAATTACGAAAAGGCCGTTCAGCTACCTCGTGCCGTCGGGGGACTTTCCGAAGTCCGTAGAAGTATGGTCTGCGGACGGGCGCATGGAGTATCGGCTGGCGAACCTGCCGAACAGTGAACGCGTTCCCATCGGAGGCGTGTTGCCCGGACCGAGGTCTGAACGCTGGCATCCGCTCGAGGACGCGACGCTCGTCTGGGCGGAGGCGCTAGACGGTGGTGATCCGAAAGCCGAGGTTCCGCACCGAGACAAGCTCATGGTTTTGCCCGCGCCGTTTTCAGGACAGCCCGTTGAAATGACACGGGTTAAGCATCGATTCAGCGGCTTGCAATGGTTTGAGACGGGGCTTGCAGTTATTTCGGAATCCGATCGCGATACCCGGGAAACAACGACGTGGTTTTTGCAGCCGGGCAAAGAGCCGGTTAAGGTCTGGCAGCGGTCGTCCGCCGATCGGTACGGCAATCCGGGCTCGTTCGTGTCGGAGCAGAACGCGCGCGGCCAATCGCTGATTATGGTGAGTGAAGGCAATGCCTACTTGCGCGGACCGGGGTCATCTCCCACCGGCGACCGTCCGTTTCTCGATCGGTTCGATATTGCAACGCATAAAACCGAGCGGATTTTCCAGTCGCCGGAGGGTGCTTACGAAAACGTTGTCGCGCTTCTGGATGACAAGGCGACACGGTTACTAATCGACCGAGAATCGACGACGGAGCCGTCGAATTATTATTTGCAGACCGCCACCGGAAGACGGGCGCTGACGAATTTCAAGGACCCTGCGCCGATTTTTCGCAATGTTCGCAAGGAATTGGTGAAATATAAAAGAGCGGACGGCGTAGATCTTTCTTTCACGCTGTATCTGCCGCCGAGTTATCAGGAAGGCACGCGGCTACCGACGATTATGTGGGCGTATCCTCGGGAGTTCAACGACGCGGGAACCGCTGGGCAGGTGTCGGGATCGCCCCATCGGTTTACATCGGTCGGCGGGACTTCTCCGCTTTTCATGGTTTTGGAAGGCTATGCGGTCTTAATGGACGCGACGATTCCGATCATCGGCGACCCCGAGACGGTAAACGACACTTTTGTGAAGCAGCTTGTGGATTCGGCTGCGGCTGCAATCGATAAGGCCGTTGCGATGGGCGTGACCGACCGCAACCGCGTCGGCGTAATGGGACATAGCTACGGTGCGTTTATGACCGCCAATTTGCTCGCTCATTGCGATTTGTTCAAGGCAGGTGTCGCGCGGAGCGGCGCTTACAACCGCACGTTAACGCCTTTCGGTTTCCAATCGGAACGGCGCACGCTTTGGGAGGCGCCGGAAACGTATTGGAACATTTCGCCGTTCATGAACGCGAATAGAATCAACGAGCCGATGCTTTTGATTCACGGCACGAATGACAACAATTCCGGCACCTTCCCCATGCAGAGTGATCGAATGTTTGCCGCGATCAAGGGAAACGGAGGCGTAGCAAGGCTCGTGTTTTTGCCTTATGAGTCACACGGTTATTCGGCTATCGAGAGCATCGAGCAGACGCATCGCGAGACCATCGACTGGTTCGACAAGTATGTGAAGAACGCAAAATGATCTCACGTAATCAAGGAGAATAACATGATTTCTCTATTGCTGTTAGTTTTGGCGACAACCGGCCAACTCACACTGGTGGCAAGCGCGCCGCTGCCGATAGAACCTAACTCCCACACCAGGGGGGCGTATTGGGCGAAGCCGCCGAATGATTCCCTTGTGTTTATGATGGATGTCATTGCCCCGTCGCTCGCGGAAGAGATTGCAATAATGCGCTATGACGCGGCTACCAAAAAGGTGGAACGGTTGCCGGTTTGGCTCGGCTTTCAGGAGTCGTGCGACGATGGCTTGGTGACAGTCTATCGATCGATCGAGAACGCCAAGACGCGGGAACATGAATTTCAATACGTTTCCAACATCGACGTGGCAACAGGAAAGGAACTATCGAGATTCGAGTTCCAGATTGAGCGTGTTGGCAACCTTGGCTGGGAGCGCAACGAGCCCAATCGGCCAAGGCTTTATGACGTCACTACGGGCAAGGAATTGCGAAAGGTGGGGCGATATCCTCGGCGGGAAGGCTACATCGGTCGAATGGCTTGGGATGATGGGAAGATCCGCATGTTCGCAACTCAAACCGATCGAGGTGGAACACCGCGAGAAGGATTTATTATTTATCGCGCTTTGGGCGATGGATTTGAACGCGGCCCTGAGTTCCGGGTCATTAGCGCAGCTCTTGGCTTCGACAAAATCGTGGGCAATCCATCCGAACCTTTCTTCGTGGTTCAGTTTTCAAACAACCTCAGGCCATCGTTTAAAACATATACGAGGGAATATGAAGAAACGCCCTTTCAAGCCGACTATGTGTACGACGTTTCACCTTTCGGTGTGCTCGGAAGAATGATCACGGATATTCCCGAGTATGGTGACCCTAAGCTCGGCAAACTGGGCTGCTGGGATCCGATGACCGGAAAACTGCGATGGCAATCCGACGTGAAAGAGTACGAGAACGTCGTGTGGCTCAACCAATATGCCCTGATCGGGTCGGAGATTCGCGAACCATCGACGGGCAAAGTTGTCGCAACCCTGCCCGAAGGCAGAATCTTTGCAGCAGCGCGTGACACCACGATTTGGTTGGTGATAAAGGACTCTCCGGCCAAGTTGGAAGTCTGGCGGATGAATTAGGAGGACAGGACTATGCTGGCACTTTTAACTGCTTTGGTAATCGCACCGGTACAAGATCGGGCGATTTCGGTTGCGGAATTTATCAAGGGCTTCGACACGGAATCGGTGAAGCACGTCGCGTCGAAGGAAATCGGCGACAACATCATCTTCGTGCACGCCCAGGATAAGTCGGCGGACGAGATCAAGAAAAAGCTTGCGACGGCGTTAACCGCGACATGGCGAAAAACGGAGACCGGTTTCAAACTCGAGCGGACGCAGGCGCAAGCAAACCAGTTAGAAGCATCCGAAGTTGCAGCAATGACTAAGTTGCTCAAGCAATATCAGGACACGTTGCGAAAGAAGCTTTCGGAGCACCACACCGCCGAGAGCCGCGCAAACGCCGCATTGCAGACTCTACTCAAGCACCAGGAGCGCTTCCGAAATACCCGACCTTCTTCGTTCAATGAGGAAGTCAACGTAGCGGCAGATTGGCTGGTGTTCTCGATCCTGACAAAACTAAATCCCGACGACATCGCCTCCCTTAAACTAGGACAGACGCTTCAACTTTCAAGCAAGCCTTTCGGCGACCAGCGGGCAATGCCTCCTGGCGCAGCCGAATTATTGAAAACGTACGAGCGAGACCGCCGCGAATTGGCTGACTTTTCCGACACGATCATGAATGCGGTCGGAGAAGGACCGCTAACCTCATGGATCCGCGACAAGCTCAATGGAATACGTGAGCCTCATTCGACAGAGCGAGTCCTCGTCGGGATCGAGAGGTTTTCACAAACGTTGTTTGCCAGGCTTCGAATTTACGATTCGGTAGGCAGATTGTCCGACTGGGCCTACATCCGTAGCCCTGGCTACACGAATGACAATCGGCTTGCTTTACCGACGACCTTGACCGCCGAGCTCAACGAAGTCGAGCGGGCTTTCGTGGACCGGATTTACACCTACACGTTTATCAGGGATCCTCATCCGGCGGCCATCGACAAGATCATGGGCATCGAGCCGCTGTCCGCTCTGGATCCGTTATTCCAAGAACTTGCAAAATTCAAGTCGAAGCCGCTAATAGCGGTGCTCGACGATGAACTACTAGAGGCGGTAGATCGATCAACCGGATCCATCAAGAACATTTCCGCTTTCATCCAAAAGGCAGAGGATTTTGGCGCGATTTCAAAACTTGAAGACACCGACTGGATCCTTCTTCGGCCCTCGTACTTATTGGATTCGGAGGTCAAACGCTTTGACAGAAGGGCCATCAGACCGTTCTTGGAATCAACCAAGAAGGCTGGTTATGTCACGATCGAAGGTCATATCTCTGTGGGTGCTGGCTCGCCGAGAAACTATAACCCACTTCCGGGGAACATTTGCGCCTACTTAGATCGGAACGGCTATGTTCTCGTAAGTGAAATATACCAAAACGTTCCCACGGCGTCGCGGGTTATCCAAGACATTCTAAAATTGCGCGGCGGAATACCGCCCAAACAGATAGCAGTTCCGATTGCCTCTTTGTCGTCCGACGTGCGGACTGAACTGCTCGGCTGGGCAAGAGGCGTGCAGGCCACATTGCAGGCTCGTCCGGGCCAATCACCATCGGAACTGGAACTCGAAGGAATCTACGCTATGGCGAACGGCTTTCGCGCGGACTCTGTCGTGCGCATCATCCCGATAACGGCAGGCTGCGTCGGGTTGAAGGAACCCTTCTCATCTGCTTATTCGGCGGCAGGGTTGGCCGAGATTTGCGTCGGATTTCGCAAGACGCCCGCCGAGATGATGGCCGGT
>JAICGT010000131.1 GCA_025922995.1 Fimbriimonadales bacterium | reverse complement strand
ACGTACCCTGAGCGACGAAGTGACTCGTCGGTGCCCGTTCGACAACGTCCTCCGACACCCACAACACAGCTTTGCTGTTCTGAGGCGCTCCGACCCGCCCCACAATTCGAGTCACTCCGCCTTCGACGTGCATGTTGATCGCATCCGTTCCGAACGCGGGATCCGGTACGTAGCAATTCAGGTCCTCCCACTCTGTCGAAGAGCCGCGCCACAGAATGGCCCTCCTTTGGCCGGTCGAGGTTTGAAGGCTGCCCACTTGGCGCCCTCCGAAGACCCCCCAGGCTGTTCCTTGAGACAAAACGTAAGGATCCAGACTAACGAACGAATCCGCGGTCCCTCGCCACAGGGCCGCCCGGCCATTGATCTGCAACCCATACTGCACGGCGGCCTGGCCGACTTGGGTCCCTGCGTCGACATCATAGGCTCGAGCAGAATACAGGTTTGCTCCCGTCAGGTCGACAAAAGAAGAAGCCGTTCCCGACCAAAGTATCGCATGGGGTTGGCCGTCGAAGTACGCGAGCCCTGCCTGTTGCACGCCGTCTGTTCCGTACACCTCTGCTATCGTTGAGCCGGGCGGAGTTAGAGAAACCGCCGACCCCGCTGAGCCTGTCCAAAGAGTTGGTCCCAGTTCAGAGTATCCGACCTGCTGGGCTCCGCCGATTCCGGAGAGTCCTGACGCCGCACTTGTTCCGTTGAGGTCGATGTACTTCGAAAACGGCGTCGGCCAGATCACCGCGTGGAACGCATTCCCAACTTTCACGGCCCCGGCGATGACATTGCCCTCGATACCGGTTGCATATCCCTCTCCGGGAGAATCCAATAGGACGTAGGTTCCGTTCGTCCCTATCCACGCGACCGGCTTCGGCACACCGCCGAACACGGCATAACCTACTGCGACGTCACCTGCAACACCGCCGGCATAGCTCGCCGTCGCACCATCTGGAAGAAGAACGTAGGCACGCCACTGCGCAGAAGCTGTACAAGCAACCAGCCAGACGCAGACCAGAGCACTCAGGCGCAGCCTCGAACCATCGAACCTACCCAACATCTCGCAATTATACACATGATGGTTGTCTGCTCCGGCACGACTCTGATCCCCATTTTCGTACTAAACTAACGCATGGCAAAAGCCCAGAACATGGCGCTGCCCGGAGCGCTACTCGGAGGAGCGTGGCTCCTAGTCGGCATCCAGGTCATCGTCGGCGTTGCCCTCTCCGGCAAGTATAAGCCGACACTCGAAGCCGCCCACGCCTCCGTCGCAGCCCTCGAGCGAACCGCCGGATGGGGCTACGTCGCCGCGTTCCACTACTGGGCGAGCGCTTTCACCATCCTCGCACTCGTCGCCGCTATCTTGGCCATGCTCCTAGGCGGCAACGTCCGCAAAGAGACGAAATGGCTTTGGTGGACCGCCCTCGCCCTCGCCGGCCTCGTCATCGCGATCCAAGCCACCGGCAACGCCCTTCCGGCTTCGCAGCACGACGTCCGCACCGTCAACATCGAGGCTGGCATCGCCGGAGGCGTGCCCAAAGTCGGCGCTGCCCTCCGGGCGGCGGTTCTCGGCGGCGACAGTTTCGCACAGTCCACGCTCGACCGCTGGTACAGCCTCCACCGATTCGTCCTTCCGTTGCTCATCCTGGTCACGACTCTCGCGGGCCTGTGGGCAAGCAAAAAAGTTTCGTTAAAGATCCACCCTCTCGGCGCCATCCTGCCCGCAGTGCTCGCACTTATCGCGGCTGCAGTCTTCGGCCTCCCCCTCGGAGGGCAGGCAACCGCAGCCGACTTCAACGCCTCCGGCGCGAACCCCATGTGGTACGTCTATCCGAATCACGCGCTCTTGATGCTTTTCGGCAGGTTCGCCCCGAGCGCACAGTGGGTCGGAGCCATCCTGCTTCCTGTCCTCGGAGGCTTGGTTCTGGCAGCCCTCCCCTTGTTCTCCAAAGACGGCCGCCTCGGCAAATGGATCGGCATGACCGGCATTCTTTTGGTAAGCATCGCGTGCCTAATGGCAGGAACCCCCGTTCAAAGCCCCATCGCCGAAGCCTCCGCAACCCAGGAGCCCGAGGTCGATAACCGCGACTTCGGCCCCGTCGACACCGCCCTGGTCGGGAAAGGACAACAGCTCTTCGACCGCGAAAACTGCATGAACTGCCACAAAGTCGGCGACCGGGGCAAAGCCACTATCGGACCGAACCTCGCCGGCGTCGGGAAACGCCATGCAGACCCGCAATGGTACGTCGAAATGCTCCAAGACCCGCCGTCGAAAGGCCGCACGACGATGCCGGCTTTCGATGACCTCCAACAAGAGGAACTCCGCGCCCTCGCCGAATACCTTAGGTCTCTAAAAGATTAACTACTTCTTCGGAGAAATGACGATATGTCGGCCGGGCTCTTCGCCTTCGCTGTACGTCTCCACGCCGTCGATCTCGCGAAGGATGTTGTGGATAATCCGCCGCTCGTGAGCGGGCAAAGGGTCCAGAACGGCTTCCTGGTTTCGCTCGATAACCGCCGCCGCAACGTCGTTCGCAAGTTGCTCGAGTTCCGCAGCCCGCGTCGACCGATGTCCGCCGCCGTCCAGCGTCAACCTCGTGCCGTTCGGATGCTTTCTGCCGAACATCGCGTTGGTCAAATACTGCAGCGAGTCGATCGTCGGGTTCTCGCCGATAAAGTAGTCCACGTCCTTGCCCGAGAGCTCGATGTTCACATACTTCCCGGTCACGTCCGAAACTTTCGCAGTGACCGACAATCCCGTCAAATCTAAGACGTCGTTCAAGATTCCGACAGCCACTTTGCCGTCGTCCTTGGTCGCGACGACTTCGACTTCTTCACCGCCTTCGGCCTTCGCGGCAACCGGCTCAGCCTTCTTGGCGCGAGGCGTCCTTGCAGGCTTCGCTTCTTCTACCGGCTTCTCGACTTCAGCGGCCCTCGGCATCGCGCGAACGCGGTAGTTGGTCTTTGCGAAAAGCCCTTTTGCGCTCTCCTCGATGACCTCGAATTCCACGTCATCGACGCTCAGGCCCAATGCCTGCGCCGCAGCGTTCTTCGCGTCTTCCAGTGTCCGTCCGGTTGCTTCGGTTTGATTCACGTTCATATTCTCCTATCGCTTTTTCTTCTGCTTGCCGCCCTTCGGCTTATGCAGAACCGGCGCCCCGGTTTTGGGCGCTGATGAAATCGATTTGTTGCCATTCCCGCTCGGGCCGTCCTTCGGTGTCAGGCCGCCGAACAGCGGGCTCTTCTTCATTTCCTCTTCGCTTCGCTCCACCAAAGGTGGTACTTGCATCCGCGAAACCGCAAAACTCTGTACGGATGTGAGTATGTTCGATGTTATCCAGTAAATCAAGAACGCACTGGGATAAGGCAGCACGGTAAGGAACAAAACCGTAAACAGCAGCCCCGTGCCGATCCCGATCATCCTCGCCTGCTTCGCAGTCGCCGGGTCGTTCACGCTGATCAGCGCCTGCACTACCATCGAAATGCCGTAAAGGATGACCAGCGGCACATCCATCTCACCCAGGTTAGGGGCGAAAATCCCCGGATTCGCAAGAGCGGACGCCTCGTTGATCCACAGGAACGTGCCGTTCATGAAGTCGAAGCGGTAGCTGCCCATCGCCATGAACACCCAGAAAAACACGGGCATCGTGATCAGCAGGGGCAGGCAGCTCGCCATCGGGTTGATGCCGTACCGAGCGTACAGCTTCATCGTCTTTTCCTGAAGTTCTTGGCCCTGATACTTCGTTTTGAGGTCCGCCATCATAGGCTGCAGCAGTTGCATCCGCTTGATGCCGATCATTTGCTTCTGGCTGAGCGGCCAAACGATCACGCGAACGATGATCGCAAGGAAAACGCCCGCAAACCAGTAGCTGAAGGTGGGGTTTTCTTTGCCGCCGAACCAGCCGACGACCATGTCCACAAACCGGTACCCGACCGAAGTTTTCGCCGTTTTCTGCCCGGCAGCGGCGGTCTTTTCCATCTCCGCCTTCGCCCGTTGCCCGATCGCGCTCTCCGGGTCCTCGAGATAAATCGACTGAATCTCGTTGTAAGAGACGACCGCCTCGTTGAAGCTACCGTCCCCGGACTCGACTTGCTCGCGAATCTCCTGCGCAACGCGCAGCCGCACATCCTTCGCCTCGAGCTTCGCCTGTGCCGTGTCGCTATCAGCCAGAGTTCCCGCGTACGACCGTCCGGTCTCCACAATCTTGCGCGAGTCGTCCGCTTGAACCGCAGCCTCATAGTTCTTCTTGAGGTCTGCAATGGACGGCTCCGGCCCGTTGTTGCGGCCCATGAACAGCTGGACGGCCAGGAACACAGCCGATACGATCAGTAGCGTCTGGACGATGCTCGATTTTTGTGAGGGCTTGCTCATTGCTGGAATCTAAGGTACGGGGTCATGCCCGCCGGGGTTGAACGGATGACAACGGCAAATGCGCCGAATCCCCAGCCAGCTTCCTTTCAGCAGGCCGTATTTCTGTATGGCTTGTAGGGCGTAGTTCGAACACGTCGGCGTAAATCTGCAAGTGGCGGGCTTCCACCGCCTTGTCGACCATTGATAGAATCGGATCAAGCCGATTCCGGCCTTCTTTCCGATGCCTTTCATGGCCTCATTTCGCTCAACAGCGCCGCGATGCGTTCCTCGATCGCTTTGCCCCGAGCGTCGGTGGCTTCCGAGCCCACCACGAAAACGATATCCAGTTGTT
>JAICGT010000130.1 GCA_025922995.1 Fimbriimonadales bacterium | reverse complement strand
TTAAGGACTTGGTCGCCTACATGCGCCTCGCCGCAAACCCCGAAGATGACGTTTCTTGGCGTCGCGTTATCAACGAGCCGTCGCGCGGGATCGGAAGTACGACGCTTCAAAAGGCGCAGGATTTTGCCGGTGGCAAACCGCTTTGGGCCGCGTTTTCAGACACCCGTTTTGTCTTTTCGTTGCCAAAGCGTACGGCAGCGGCGGTCTCCGAATTCGTAGACACGATCAAAAATGCGGCTGAGATTGCCGAGCAGGAACCGAGATCGGAACCTGTGCTTGTCCGACTGATGAACGATTCCGGATACCTCGATATGCTCCGCGCTGAGCGCAGCGAAGAGGCAAACAGCCGTCTCGATAACCTTCAAGAGCTTGTGAACGTCGCGATCCAGCACGATTCGACTGCCGATGAACCGGGTTTGCTGCCCTTTTTGCAGGAAATCGCCCTGTTCAGCGACCAGGACCAAATCGAGGACGAGCCGAAGGCCGAAGGGAAAGTCACGTTGATGACAGCCCACACAGCCAAGGGCCTCGAGTTCCCCGCTGTATTTGTCGTGGGTCTAGAAGAAGGCGTGTTTCCACATTCGCGATCCATGACTTCCGACTCCGAGATCGCCGAGGAGAGGAGGCTTTGTTACGTTGCGATGACGCGCGCAAAGGAAGAACTGACGCTTAGCTACGCGGCGAGGCGCACGACTTTTGGGCAATCGACGTTCAACCCTGTGAGTCGTTTCTTGCAGGCACTGCCGCACGATGTAATCGCGCGCGAGGAGTCGATGATGCGCAGCCACCGCGACCTACCTACGGTCACGTCGACGCGAAATGGGCCGTACCGGGTAACAACTCCGTCGCGGCCGCTTCGTTCGCCTGACTGGAGGGCTCCTTACGAAGCCGGGCAACAGGTCCGCCATGCAAAATTCGGCGTCGGCGTTGTCGTGAGCTGCATGCCGACTACGGGCGACTGCGAGGTCACCGTCGCTTTCCCGGGCGTCATCGGTGTGAAAAAGCTGATGGCGAACATCGCCAAACTGGAATCGCTGTAAGCCAAAATGGCTGAAGTGCAATATGTAACGAGCGTGGGCATGGAAGTCCATGCCGAACTCCTTACCAAAACCAAGATGTTCTGCCGTTGCGTCGCCGAGTTCGGCGGCGAGGTCAATACGCGGGTTTGCCCCACATGCCTCGGACTTCCCGGTGCAATGCCGGTCATCAACAGCCAAGCGGTGGAGCATGTAATACGCACGGCTCTAGCGATGAACTGCACGATTGCGATGACGAGCGTTTTTCACCGCAAGAACTACTTCTATCCGGACCTTCCGAAAGGCTTTCAGATCAGCCAATACGAGGAGACAAACCCGATCGGGTACAAGGGCTGGCTCGACATCCCGTCGGAAGAAGGAACAAAACGCGTGCACCTGCGCAGGGTCCATCTCGAAGAGGACACCGGCAAGCTCATGCACCTGCCAAGCGGCAGGAGCGGCGTCGATTGCAATCGAGCCGGCGTCCCGCTGATGGAAATCGTCACGGACTACCCGCCAGACATCCACACTGCATCGGAAGCTCGGGAGTACCTGCACCAACTTCGGCTGCTCCTGATCTACCTCGGAGTCTGCGATGGCAAAATGGAGCAGGGGAGCATGCGCTGCGAGCCGAACATCTCGATCGCCGAGGCAGACGCCCCGCTAGGTATCAAGACCGAGCTAAAAAACCTGGGCTCCTTCAAAGCGGTCGCCTTAGGAATCGAGCACGAAAGCGCGCGTATGGCGGCTTCTCTCGCGGGCGGCGCAACCCTAAAGCAGGAAACCCGAGGCTGGAACGAGGCAACAGAGTCGAGCTTCCTGATGCGCATCAAGGAGCATGAAAGCGATTATAGATACTTCAGCGAGCCAGACCTTCCGCCCATGGTCTTCGACGAGGAGTACATCGATAGCCTCCGCAAGACGATTCCTGAATTGCCGATGGCCAAACGAACTCGGTACATGGCGGAACTCGGGCTGAGCGCTTACGATGCCGGCGTACTTGTCCAGGAGCCGAACTGGGCGGCGTTCTTCGACGACGCAGCGACGCAGAGGGCCGATCCGAAAGCTCTGTGCAACTGGATGAACGGAGACTTCGCTCGACTGCTAAACGAAGCCAAGACGCCGCTCGAGGAATCCCACATTAAGCCGGTTCACCTCGTCGACCTCGTCGGCATGATCGCCGCGGACGCTATTAGCGGCAAAACCGCGAAGGAAGTTTTTGAAGAAGCTTTCAAAACCGGAGAGATGCCGAGCGCCATCGTCGAGAAGAAGGGACTGTCCCAAATCTCCGACTCGGCGGCGATTCACGAGGCGGTTCGAGCGGCGATCGCTGAGAATCCTGACGCGGTTGCAAGGTTCAGGGAAGGAAAAGGGAACGTAAAGGGGTTCTTTGTTGGTCAAGTAATGAAGAAGACACAGGGACGCGCAAACGCCGACCTTGTAAACTCGATTCTGGAACAGGAGCTCGGAGAATGAAATCGCTTATCATCGCTGCAATTTTCGCCATACCTTTCATTGCCGCGCCACAGTCGCGCATCGACGACATGAAGGCGGGCTACGACCGTGAAATGGAGGTGCTGATCGATCGCTACTATCACGAGGGAGACTGGGAAAAGGTCGAAAAGCTCCTGAGAAGCTATGCCAAGCACCATCCGGACGACGCAGAAATCTCAAACAGCCTCGCCTGGATGCTCTTCAATAACGGAAATGAGCCAGGTTCGATTCTTGAGAGCATCCGCTTTGTTCGCGACAACCCGACGAGCGACGCCGGTAAGATCAATCTTGCGACACAGTACTTTCAACGAAAGCTCTTCAGCCGCGTGCCTCAGCTGTTAGAGCCCTTGATCAGCACAACCAAGGAGTTAAACGCTTTTGTGATGCTGGGGCGATCGTATGAAGTCCTCGGCCTTCTGAAGAGTGCTCTCCGAGTTCACGAAGCACGGGCCAAGCTCTTTCCCAATGACGCGTCCGGCAATAAAAACCTAGAAAGGATCAAGCAAATGATCGCGGCCGGTGGCGAAGCTTAGCGTTAGGGTGGTTCCGCGCTCGTCGAAGTCGCGTCTGTCGATTTCCCAGGGAACAGTAAGGGCGCACCTTCAATCGCCGCCGCTGGATGGGCGTGCCAACGAAGAGCTAGTGCGGTTGATCGCATCTTCATTCGGGCTTCGTCGTGCTGACGTCACTCTCTTTCGAGGGTCGAAGTCTCGAGATAAGGTCGTCGAGATGCCTACCGTCTCTGACGAGCAACTTCAAGACTTGCTTCGCAATCTCTGAAGGTAACCTCTGGGTTCCGAAAGGAGCCGTTGAATGGTTCTCGTCTTCCTAACCGAAATAACGGCGGAAGAAGCATTTTCCCAAACGATTTAGGAAACAAAGACCGATTATCCGAAATGCACTTTAATGTAGGCGCAATCAAAGTGGACCCACCGGTACTCCTTGCGCCGATGGAGGATGTGACGAACGCAGCGTTTCGCGGCATTGCGAAGCGAATCGCGAAGCCGGGGCTGATGTTCACCGAGTTCGTCAGCGCAATGGCGATTCGGCACGGTGCCAAGAAAACGCTCAAAAAAATGGCCGTAGCGGAGTCCGAGCGCCCACTCGGAATCCAGATCTTCGGCGGCGAGCCGGACGTTATGGCTGAAACCGCGCGCCTGTGTGAGGAAATGGGCGCGGACCTCGTGGACATCAATATGGGCTGCTGGGTGCCGAAAGTCTGCAAAACGGGCAGCGGTGCGGCGCTACTCAAAGACCCGGAGACCGCGGCAAAGATTGTCAAAGCGGTTGTCGACGCGGTTTCGGTTCCGGTCACGGTAAAAGTTCGTGCAGGCTGGACTTACGACCTTTTCGCGGCTCCGGGCTTGGCGAAGCGATTCCAAGACGCCGGCGCAAAGATGTTGACGCTGCACGCACGCTTCGCAAAGCAGGGCTTTGAAGGCACCGCCGATTGGACTCTCATCGAGCAACTTCGCGAGGCAGTGTCTGTACCGCTCATCGGCAACGGTGACATCCGCGCGCCTGAGGATGCAATCCGGATGATGCGCGAAACTGGCTGCGACGGCGTTATGGTCGGCCGCGCTGCGATAAGCAATCCGTGGAGGCTTCGGCAGATCGTAAACGCGGTCGCCGGCCGTACAATCGGCGACGAGCCTGCTTTGCGGGAACGCATCGAAGTGGCCTTAGAGCACTTGCGTAAGCACATCGACTTTGAGATGGCACATGACCCCAACCGAGGCGAGACGCCGGCGATCAGATCGCTACGCGGCCAGATTCCGATCTACATCAAGGGCGTCCCTGGCGCTGCAGCGCTCCGCGGTGAGATCGTGCGCGCAGAATCCTACGACGAAATCGAGCGTCGGCTGCTGGAGTTCGAGACCGATGCTGCTCGGTTTGCGGTTTCTTAGAACGAGTGCGCGTCGGGGGCCAACCCGCATGGGTATGAGTGCGCTGGGACCGAAGCTGATATCCTCCGGCCCCTGCCCAAAGGGAAACTAGCGGTCCTGCGAGGTTGGCTAGGGACACAGCTCGAACCAGTGGTGAGAGTGCGTGCCAAACCTCGGTCAATTCGGCACAAAGCCCTCGCTACTTCATTCCTATGTACGCGAAGTCATCGCGACATAATCGATCCGTACAGTCCACGGAAACAACAAAACCGGTCCCGTGGCAGCATATGTGATCTGGGCGACGACATCACCATTCA
>JAICGT010000129.1 GCA_025922995.1 Fimbriimonadales bacterium | reverse complement strand
CCACCGCCGTCTTTTTCTTTGGGCTTCGGCGTGAAGTCCTCAAAATCCAAGATTTGGTTTTTACGAGACAGCGTAATAAGATGGTTGACGTCCTTGATGAGAACAATCGTCTGTGGCGGCTTGTCGAACGTCTCTCCCGTTCGAACTGATATGTTCGGACGCTTCATGCGAACGTCGGCAACACCTTCGGGTTTCAACTTTTCTACCGCAGCGTTGATCGTGTACATGTAGGTTGCCGACTCGGGAATGAACGTCTCCAGCGGCACCTGGCGGTACTCGAACTGCACACGGCTATTGAACACGTAAGTCGACTTGTCGCCTGCCTTGAAGGTGCGTACGAGGTCGGTCGGGGCGTCCTGGACTAAAGCGGTTGCGGTGAGGAGCGCTAACAACATGATTCTTAAGATTGTAGCCCGTCGCGCCTGGGCATCGCAGTATTGACGGTTAGCAGCCGGGGCTCGCTTCGACCAATCTGTGGTGCCGAGTATAGTCGTCGAGGCTCAAGCAGTTCACTTCACCACCCTCGGAGCGAAGGTCGAGGGCGGTGACCAACGCCTTCGCCGTGTCGATGCTGGTGAGGCATGGAATTCCAGTTTCGACGCAGGTGCGACGAATCAGCATAGCTTCGGCTTCGGCATCGCGATCCGGGCTCGGAGTGTTGATCAGCAACTTCACCTGGCCCGACCGAACGGCGGTCAGCACGTTGCGATCCGAGTCTTCGCTGATCCTGGGGATCGCCACGCACTGCAAGCCGGCATCCGAGAGCGCTCGCGCGGTGCCTGATGTTGCTAGCAAGTCGAAGCTGAGAGACGCGAGTTTGCGGGCAATTTCGCACGCCTCGAGCTTGTCTTGGTCGCGCACCGTGATCAGCGCAGCGCCCGTTGCGGGGAGGTCGATCCCGCTCGCTGTGAGCGCCTTGGAAAGCGCGGCAGCATAAGTGAAGTCGATACCCAGCACTTCGCCGGTGCTTTTCATCTCGGGCCCGAGGCTGGGCTCGACGCGGCTGAGTTTTTGGAAACTGAATACCGGTGCCTTTACAGCAAACAAGCCTGGGTTCGGAGGTTCCGCAACGTTATCGTCGACCCCGAACTTCGACACTGTTTGCTTAGCCGGGTCCCAGATTCCGCTGGCGAACCCCTGTTCTTTCAGTGAGATCCCCATCGCACACTTCGTTGCAATCGCCACCATGGGAAGGGAAGCTGCTTTGCTCAGGTACGGCACGGTCCGGCTCGCCCGCGGATTGACTTCAAGGACATACACCTCGTCTCCATCGATAACGAATTGGATGTTCATCATCCCGCGCACGCCTAACTCGCGTGCCAGCCCCGAAGCGATACGAATCATTTCTCGCTGCGCAACGGTCGAAATGGTCACTGCCGGATACACCGCCATGCTGTCGCCACTGTGTATTCCAGCGCGCTCGATATGCTCCATGATGCCGGGAATTAGAGTATCGACGCCGTCGGATATTGCATCGACTTCAGCCTCCTTGGACGGAAGGTACTTGTCGACCAGAACCGGCGCGCTGCCGCTTGCCCTTGTGGCCGTCGCCATGTAGCCGCGAAGCTCGTCGTCGTTCCACACGATCTCCATCGCCCTGCCGCCGAGTACGAAGCTCGGGCGCACCAAGACGGGGTAGCCGATCCGATTCGCGACAGTGACGGCTTCATCGGTGCTTCGAACCCCCGCTCCGGCAGGCATCTTGATATCTAGTTTCTCCGCAACCTTCTGAAACAAATCGCGGTCCTCGGCGCGCTCGATCGCCTCGGGGCTCGTGCCCAACGCGTGGAGCCCTCTCTTAGCGAGACCAGATGCCAGATTGATAGCAGTTTGGCCTCCAAACTGCAACATAACGCCTTTGACTTTCTCACGCTTAGCCACCCGCATCGCATCGTCTTCCGTAACCGGATCGAAATAGAGCGCGTCTGCCGTGTCGAAGTCGGTACTGACCGTTTCTGGGTTATTGTTGAGGATCACCGAGCGATAGCCGAGCTCCTGCAGCGCCCAGGCGCAGTGAACGCACGAGTAGTCGAATTCGATCCCTTGTCCAATACGGATCGGCCCGCTGCCGAGGACTAGGATGCCTTCTCGATTGTCGGCTGCGACAAGGTCGTCCTCGCTGCCGTTCGACGAATAATAGTACGGGGTGTTGCTCTCGAACTCTGCGGCGCAGGTATCTACCATTTTGAAACAGTTCGGCTCGTCTCCTGCACCCTCGACGATCGAAAGGATTTTGTCGAGGAACCAAGGATCGACCTTGGTGATTTCGTTGACTCGCTTAATTCCCCGGCCCCGCCGCAGCGCTTCCGCCAGCGCCCATAGCCTCTCGTCGGTAGCGACCGCGCATGCCCGCTCCAACGCGTCGTCATCCAATGCCCGCATGCCCGCGTGATTAAGATCCTTTTCGTCGACCTCGAGGCCGCGTACCGCTTTTATGAGCGCGCTTTCGAAGCTGCGGTCTATCGCCATGACTTCGCCGGTCGCCTTCATTTGCGTAGATAGCCGCCGATCGCCTGAAGCGAATTTATCGAACGGCCAGCGAGGAATTTTTACGACGCAATAATCGAGCGCAGGCTCGAAGCAAGCCTTGGTTGTCCTCGTGACAGCGTTATCGATTTCATCCAGAGTTTTGCCGATTGCGATTTTTGCCGAAACGCGTGCGATAGGATATCCGGTTGCCTTCGACGCAAGAGCAGACGATCTTGAAACGCGAGGATTAACTTCGATCACGTAGTAATCGTAAGAATTTGGATTGACCGCTAATTGGACGTTACACCCCCCCTCGACTCCCAACGCGCGAATAATCTTTAGCGATGCGCTGCGCAGCATGTGGTATTCGATATCGGATAGCGTTTGCGAAGGCGCAACGACAATGGAATCTCCGGTATGCACACCCATGGGGTCCAGGTTTTCCATATTGCAAATCGTGATGCAGTTATCGGCCCCGTCGCGCATCACTTCGTATTCGACTTCCTTCCAACCGAGCAGAGACCGTTCGACCATAACCTGGCTGCGCATGCTCAACGTCAAGCCGAGCTTGCCTATCTCGAGCAATTCTTGCGGGGAGTTTGCCACCCCGCCGCCGGTACCGCCCAGTGTATATGCCGGCCGAACAATGCAGGGATAAGGAGCGGTCTTAGTCAGCTCTTCCAATTGCTCGACATTTTCGACAATCCAGCTCTCGGGCACCGGCTCGTTGATCTGCCGCATTAATCGGCGGAATTCTTCGCGATCCTCTGCCTTCCTGATCGCTTCTAAAGGCGTGCCGAGCAGTTGTACACTGTATTTCTCCAGCACACCCGCTGCTGCAAGTTGTGTTGCGAGGTTCAACCCGGTTTGTCCTCCTAACGAAGGCAAGAGCCCGTCGGGCCTTTCCCGCTCGATGACTCGTTCACAGAAGTGGAGAGTCAGGGGTTCGATGTAAACGCGGTCTGCCGTCTCCAAATCCGTCATGATCGTCGCAGGGTTGCTATTAATCAGAACGACCTCCAGCCCCTCCTCGCGGAGCGATCGACACGCCTGCGAGCCGGCGTAGTCGAATTCTGCGGCCTGGCCGATGACGATCGGCCCGCTTCCGATCACCATGACCTTTTTCATGAGCCTGCCTTCCCGATTGTCTCGATGAATTCTGCAAAGTACGGTCTAGAGTCCCACGGCCCAGGCGCGGCTTCAGGATGGTACTGAATGCTTCGAGCGCGATGGCCTTCGTGCCGCAAGCCTTCAACGGTGCCGTCGTTCAGATTAACTTGGTCGATCTCCGCGCCCGTTCCCGCGAGCGACTCCCTATCGACGGCATAGCCGTGGTTTTGTGAAGTAATCGTCACCCTTCCCGAAACCAAATCTTTCACTGGATGGTTGCTGCCGCGGTGGCCGAACTTCAATTTGTACGTTTTGCCGCCAAGCGCATGCGAGAGCATTTGATTGCCCAAACAAATGCCGAAGATTGGCACCTTCCCTAGGAGCCCATGAACGGTTTCTATCGCACGCTGAAGGTTCTTCGGGTCCCCGGGGCCGGGGGAAATCACAACGCCGTCGGGCTTCCAACCCAGAATCTGTTCCTGCGTCGACGATTGTGGCAACACGATAGATCTGCACTTCAGCGCGGAGAAGCGCCGAAGAATGTTGTACTTGAGGCCCAAGTCCAGGACGACGAGTTTGCAGGCGTATTCGCCGGCAGGCTCATCGACCGCTTCGCGCCCTGAGAAACCCCAAGCGTAGGGAGAAGACGTGGACACCGATTCCACAAAGTTGATTTCGCTGTAATCCCTCGACTCACCGAGCCTAGCGAGAGCGCCATCCGGGCTGCCGTCGGTAAGCATCCCCATCGCGACCCCGGCAGATCGCAGCCTTTTTGTTATCGCCCGAGTGTCGACGCCGGCGAGCCCCGCCTTATTGTGGCTTTTGAGAAATTCATCGAGCGTGCCGTGTGACCTCCAGTTGGAAGGACTGCCCTCCGCCTCGCGGACAATCAGACCGGCTGCCTGCACTTGCGACGATTCGAAGTCGTCGTTGTTGACACCGTAGTTTCCGATGAGTGGGTACGTGAGGAGCACGATTTGGCCGGCGTAGCTCGGGTCCGTGAGGATTTCCTGGTAGCCGGTCATCCCGGTGTTGAAAACAACTTCCCCTGCGGCTTCGATATCCGCCCCTAGCGGCTCTCCGCTGTATACCGTTCCGTCCTTTAGAACCAGGTGCCTCGCCATGCTGCATCGGCTCCACGTACGCGAGACCGAGGTCGGGCTCTGGGGAACCTGTGCAGTATACCCACGCTACCTAATGATGATGCCCATGTT
>JAICGT010000128.1 GCA_025922995.1 Fimbriimonadales bacterium | reverse complement strand
CGCTATGCATGAGCGTCACTAAATGGTTCTCTAGTCGGGTTTGTTCTTCCTCGGATTCCCATCCGATCCGCATCGGCACAAGGTCATTGGTTCCTTCCCGCTTGTAAAGAACGTCGATCATCGGGGAAATCGTTACAGAGGCGTCTCCAAATTTCGCGTACCGCCGTAGGCCGGTTTGATCGTCCTCCGGAGCTACTTGGACGGGCGTAAGTTTCCACGCCTTGCGCGCGTTGATTTCGATCTTGGCAAACTGCTCCAAAGTCGCGGGCGCCGAAAAGCGAATGACCTGCATTTCGTGGTCACTCAAAATGCCTTGTAGAGACTCTAATTCGACTTCCAGGCTGCGCATCAGCGAGTCTCGAAACGCGTTGAGTTCGCTCAATTGGAAATTCGAGCGGCGGATCGCGTTTACGATAACATTATTCGCGTGGTCACCCTTTTCAGACCTCAGCCGCAGCTTGTGTCGGGCAAAGTACTGAAACGGGCACTGCGCAAGTGAGCGCAACTGCGACAACTTCATCGGATGCGGCGGGGTGCCCAGTTTCGCCCGCAAGATTTCGTCTGACAATCCGCTTTTTTGGCTCTGGTCATATGCGCCGCGCAACGCTTCGGCGCGCGCGGTGATGGATTCGTAGGGCTCGAATTTTTGTCCGTGCCAAATGATCGAAGCGAGCATGTCGGCTTCGGTGTTGCACTCCTCGGCGCCCGGAAATCTCTGCGAAAACGTCCGCTCGACCGACCGAACCCCCGGAAGTTTTTCGAGGTCCCACAAATAAGCCGCCCGCGACTGGACGTCCTCACCGACGGTAACTGGGAAGCATAGGGTCACGTCGAACGAAGAGCAGAGCAGCCGATAAAAGTCGCGATCGTCCTCGGCGGCGCGCTGATAACTGTCTGCTAACTGAAATCTCGGATCGATTTCGGCGAGCGTCTCGCGGTCGCGATCTAGGAGAATCGGATCCTCGGCGCGGCGCGAAGGAAACCTGCCTTCGATGACTCCAACGGCGATTACCGCTTTGGCTCGACCGATTGCCGAGGGGTCTGAGACCACCCGAATTCCGCCCTCGGTACGTACGCGATACTCGAAGGACGACCACGTTTTCTGAACGAAATCGACGAACTCTGCTAGCGAAAAGCTTGCGTGAGGGTCGAGCGCCAAAAGGCTGATATGAAGCGTGCGGATGAGTCGGTCCTTTACCGCTTCTTCACGCGCAGAGCCGAATGCCAGCCACGGAGTTGATGCAATGAGCTGGTCGAGCCCTCGCATCCAGTCGCTCGGCTTTCTCGGAGCTTCGAGTGCGATCACCCGCCAGTTCGCCACACCGGCCATCCAGGACGGCAACGGAGAGCCGTCTTTCTTCGCTTCGGCGCCGACGCTACGCCAAAGGTTGTCCGACTTGGCCAGGCTTCGCACGCACTGCTCTGCCTTCGGCCGATCTTCGCGAGGCACCTGTCCGTAGTTCGAGCGGATCAACGACACGACATCGCCTACCGAGTTACGAGTAAGCGATCTGAGCGCGGACAGCACATATCGCGTAAACGGATGCGCGGTCAGCGTCTCTGAGTAGTCGATTGAGACCGGCAGCCCCTCTCGGTCCGACGCCGCTCTAAGCAGCGGGCCGTAACTCTCGAGGCTGCGAGCGAAGATAACAATGTCTTTTGGCTCCAAACCGTCGTTCCGGATTCGCTTCCGACAATTCCAAAGCACCCACTCTGCTTCGATGAAGTCGTCGGATGCTTGCAAGATCGTCAACTCGCCGGTCGAAGCTCGCGGCTCGCCGTCGGCGAATAGGGCTGCACCCGGCGGCAATTGAGTTTCATGAGTTTCGACAAGAGCCTCGGGAAACCTTCTCTTGAGCGCGTTGGTTGCCGAAAAGAAAGCTGAGTTCGACGGGTGATGCTCCGCGGCAAAAGTCACGTCGATGCCCGATCTCAGCAACCACTCCACGACGCGCAGTCGCAGTTCCGGCCAATCCCTCTCTGGCAGCCAAAGTATGCGGCGGAGTTCTTGCGGTCGAGTCGGGGCGGCGGCAATAATGGCTTCCATCTTTTCGCTCAACGTCGCGTACGACCTTCGCCTCAACTCGGCTTCGAGACCCTCCTGAAGCAGTGCCACGTCTTGAATCTTGCCTTTTGGCAATGCCATGGAGTCCAGTTGCACACGCTCGTGGCGCATCTCCTGCAAAGTCTTCGCCGCAGCCGCATAAAAACCTGGCAAGTGCTTCGAGCCGGCGAACGCGCTGGAATCGCTGAGCTCTCGGGCGACTAAGCCGATCAGGGCTGCCTGGCGATCGAGGTCTAGGGTAGGCATCGTCGCCACGCCCGCGGCAGCTGCCAACTTTGAAACGAGCTGAGGCGCCGTAATCAGATCAAGCGTGCCGCTTGCAACCGCGTCCACGAACTCTGGATCGCCGGCGAACGCTTCCATGATTCGAAGTTGTATTGCGCTCCCGGTCGAAACGATCGTTGTCTCGCTCTTGCCGAGCGATTCCGCAACCGCGCCGCGAATCGCTTCGAAGCCCGGCGACACCTCCATGATCGTCACTCGGCCGCGCTTGCCCAATATCTCGAAATTGTACTCGTTTGTCTGCTAGTCCGCACCGTGAGACCGCTTCTGATGGCGCTTTTCTTCCTGAAACGGCTCCATATGCAGCGTCACGCTCACTTCAGGAAACAGCCTCCGGATGTGGTCTTCCACCTCTTCGGTTATTCGATGCGCTTCGATCAGGCTCAACTCATCGCGCAGTAGGATGTGCCCGTCGATCTGCCTTTCCGAGCCGGACTTGCGAGTTCGCAAACGATGGAAGTCCTTGACTTCAGGATGTTCGCGTAGGATGTGCTCGACGGCTTCAACCTCGGGCAAAGGCAGGCTGGCATCCATGAGCGTCCGCAGCACGTTCAGCAAGATTCTGGCGGCTGAGAAGAGTAGCCAGAGGCTGAGGCCCAGCGCTATCAACGGGTCGAATACCGAATTGCCCGTCATCGCGACGAGCGCAAGGGCAGCCAGAACACCCAGGCTCGTGATGAGGTCTGCCCAAATGTGTGCCGCGTCCGCAGCTAACGCCTCGCTGCCGGTTTCTTTGGCTACGCCGCCCACATATCTGCCCATCACCACGTTGAGAACTGCTGTGCCACCGATCACCCACAATGCGAGTCGGGCTTCGATCGGCTCAGGGCTCACAAGCCGGCCGACCGCTTCGTAACCGACGTAGCCCGCTGCCAACAGCAGTAGCAGCCCTTCTGCGAGCCCAGCAAGTGACTCGGCCTTGCCGTGACCGTACGCATGGTCTTCGTCCGGAGGCGCGTCGCTCACGCGAACGCCGAAGTACGCCAACACGCTGGCAACGATGTCGCCCGCGCTGTGCAAAGCCTCCATCAAGACGGAAACCGACCCCGAAAGCACCGCAACCACCGCCTTAACCACCATCAAGATGATGTTGTAGAACACCGACGCCCTGGCCGTCGTCAGCTTACGGCTCGACATGGTAGTCACTTTACAGCACTCGGAACGATCAAGCTTCCATTGGCTGAACCAAGATCGGGGATTCGACCGGGTCGTCCGACACCGTTATGGTCTTTCGTAGCTCACCGACCGCCTGGGCTGCGTCGGCTTCAGAAGCGGCGTGAACCTCAAAAACGCGAGTAGATTCGCCGACTTCGTCGCCTAGCTCCACGAAAATTTCAATGCCCACGCTCGGGTCGATTACATCATTCACGCTTAATCGGCCCGCGCCCAAAGACCGTACGACTTCGCCGATCGCCTGACAATCGATACCCGTGACGAAGCCGCGGGCGCCAATCATCACAGATTCGGTAACCGGCGCCGAAGGCAGCAGGGAAGGATCGTCGACGACTCTTTCGTCGCCACCCTGCGCTTCGATCCACTCGCGCAGCTTGTCCTTGGCGGCGCCGCTGTCGACCGCTTTCCGTGGCGAGACCTGCGCGCCGGCTTCGTTACACGCGGCCTCAGCCAGGGCCATGACAACGCGGCCGAGCCTGCCTTTCATCCCGCTCTTAAGCTCGGCAAACGCCGCCTTGAGCTCGAGAGCATTGCCTACAGCGGTCGCCAACGGCTGGTTCATGTCTGTGATGAACGCCCTGGCACAGCGACCCGCCGATCCCGCAATCGACACAAGTGCTAAAGCGAGGTCATGCGCTTCCTGAGGAGTTTGCATGAACGCGCCGTTGCCACACTTGACGTCGAGCATGATAACCCCCGCCCCCGCTGCGAGCTTCTTGCTCATGATGCTCGCGGCGATCAACGGCAGGCTTTCAACAGTCTCCGTGGCGTCTCGCAGCGCGTAAAGGATCTTGTCTGCCGGCGCATGATTGGCTGTCTGGCCTCCCCACGCACAGCCGATTCGTTCGGCCTGGGCTAAGAGCTCATCGGGATCGAGATCACCGCGAAACCCGGGAATGGATTCCAGTTTGTCCAGAGTTCCGCCCGTGAACCCCAGGCCGCGGCCCGACATCTTGACGACAGGCACTCCACAAGCCGCGACGATGGGGATGAAGAGGGGTGTGACGGCATCTCCAACACCGCCCGTGCTGTGCTTGTCTACGACCGTCCCCAGAGTCGGAAACTCCAGCATCGCACCAGACTCCGCCATGGCAAGCGTTAGTGATGAGGTTTCGTCGACGTCCAAACCGTTTAAGAACGCTGCCATCAACCATGCGGTTGCCTGGTAATCCGCTATAGTTTCGTCGGTCAAAGCGTTGACAAACCACCGTAATTCTGCTGGGCTGTGTCTTCGTCCGTCACGCTTGGCTCTAATGAAGTCGTTTGGCGTCATTCGCTAGGGTGAGTATGCAATACTT
>JAICGT010000127.1 GCA_025922995.1 Fimbriimonadales bacterium | reverse complement strand
CGATCCCGTCCTTCAACAGAATTGTTCTGATGGCGATCGCAAGGTCCATGTCGCCGTCGTATCCGAAATAGCCTACCGCGCCGGCGTACGTTCCGCGACGCGAGGTTTCGAGTTCGTCGATGATCTGCATCGCGCGGACCTTGGGGGCGCCCGAAACGGTGCCGGCGGGGAAGCAGGCGGCGACAACGTCGAACGCATCCACCCCAGGCTTCAGCTTGCCGGTCACTTCGCTGACGATGTGCATCACGTGCGAGTAGCGCTCGATTACCATGAGGTCGCTTACCCTTACGGTTCCGGATTGAGCGATTCTGCCGATGTCGTTGCGGCCGAGGTCGACCAGCATGACATGCTCGGCGCGCTCCTTTTCGTCGGCGAGCAGTTCGGCCTCGAGCTTGCGGTCTTCCTGGTCGGTTTCTCCGCGCCTTCGCGTTCCTGCGATCGGGCGCACTCGCGCCGTTTCGCCTTCAACGGTTACGAGGGCTTCCGGCGACGCGCCGATGACATCGTAATCGCCGCAACGAAGCAGGTACATGTACGGCGATGGATTCACGTATCGCAGCGCGCGGTAGAGCGCGATCGGGTGGGCGGTGACCTGCGCGGAGAACCGCTGGCTGAGGACCATCTGCACACCGTCGCCGGCGCGGATGTATTCGATGATGCGTCGGACTCCGGCTTCGTAGGCGTCGCGGCTGACGTTTGCCGAAAACTTCGATTCCCTTTTGTTTCCGGTTGGGAGTGGCGGCATCGGCCCGCGGAGTTGACGAATCGTTGCGCTTATGCGGTCACAGGCAGAACCGTAACCGCCCTCCTCGGTCACGTGATCGATGATTAGGATTCGGTTCTTTGCGTGATCGAAGGCAACGACCTGGTCGTACAGCATCATGAAAAGGTCGTCGACGCCGAGGTCGTCCGGGTTGGAGTCCGGCAGGCTTTCCAGCGACCTCACCAGATCGTACGAAAGCGCGCCAACTGCACCGCCGGTAAACGGCGGCAAGCCCTCTATCCGAGCATAGTCGCCGTTCTTTACCCAGCGCTTTAGTTCTTTTAGGGGATCGCCTCCGGATGCTCTGAGTACGTTCGTGGGCCGTGCCCCGAGGAAGCTGTACCTGGCCAATCGTTCTCCGCCGGTTACCGATTCCAACAAAAAGCTGTGCTTCTCGCCCGATGCAAGCTTCCAGTATGCGGACGTCGGGGTTTCGAGGTCGGCGAGGATTTCCGCGTACACGGGGACGCGCTTGCCCTCGCGGACTAGCGCTTCTACCTCGGCGGTTGGGGGGCTGAACACGCGTAAAGTTTAGCCGCAGTGGGGCTCTGGCTAAAGCTTTTCGTTTCTGAGGAATGATTCAACGGCTTTGCCGACTTTGCCGAGCGAGTCGGCGCTGCATTTGTCGACGGTGTCGGAAAGTGTGTGCCACGAAGGGTAGGTGAAGTCGATCAGGTCCATCGTCGGCACTCCGGCGTCGTTGAGAGGCAGGTGGTCGTCGAAGATACTGCCTTGCAGTTCGTTCGGAAATGTCGTTTCGAGGCCGATTTGCTTGGCGTGAGCGTAGAAGCGCTTGACCAGATCCGGCGCCTTTTCTGCGCTGAAGGGCTCGATCGGGATACGGAGGTCTTTGTCGCCGACCATGTCCAGCAGAATTCCGTACGTCGGCTTCGGGTTCGGTAGGTTCTTGGCGTAATGCGCAGCGCCGAGGAACATCTCGTCGAGGCCGGGGCCGAGGTCCTCGCCGTCGGTGAACAGGAAGATCACGTTCATGGGAGGCGGCGTTTCCTTGAAGGCGCGCATGAGGTCGAGCAAGACCGCGACGCCGCTTGCGCCGTCGTTGGCGCCTAAGACCGGCTTCTTGGCATCTCGGCTGTCCCACTCCTGGTCGGCGGTAGGCCGCGTGTCCCAGTGCGCCAAGAGGAGCACTGTCTTTTTCGCGCCGACGTTCATCGTCGCGATGACGTTCGTCATCTTAACATCGAAGCCGTTCGCGCTCCAGGTGTGGCTGAACGGCTGCTTTTCCACCTTGTCGGTGTACTTGGATGCCTCGGCGATGATCCAGTCGAGACACTTGCGATGGCCTTCGGAACCGGGATAGCGAGGCCCGAACGCGACCTGCTGCTTCAAAAGCGTGAAAGCCTTTTCTCCGTTCGTGAGGATCGGGATATCGACGACTTCGGGAGACGAAGATGAGGCTGCGACGCAGCCCGCGACGAAGGCGGCTAATCCTAGGGCGCCTACTTTACGATATATCGAGATTCGCGAGCGCTTCCGCTCTTGCCCTTCAAGGCGGCGTCGAGGGTTGTTCCCGTTTTTCGAGCGATTTGTGATCGGTTCCATATCTTGAAATATCCGAGCGAGCCGTATGCCAATGTCGAAGGCATCGCTACATCATATTGACGTCCGGAATCGATCGCCGATCCGCCCACAGAGATTTCCGTCACGCGAGACTCGGGGGAGCGACCCGCCGCGAAGGTCACTTGCAACCCAGAAAGCTGTAGGAACCCACTATTGGATAGCGGGTAGTTGGCCACCGAGCGTTCGATCGCTTTGGTCAGCTCGCTTCCTCGAAGCGACACCACAACGATCTCATCGCCCGTGTGCTGCAGCCACGTGGCCAAATCACTGGGATTGCCTTCTTTGAGCAGCGCGGCAGGCAAGAACGCGACATCGGCCCCTGCCACCGAACGGACGATGTCCGCAGCGGCCTGGGCAGCCGGATGCGACTTCGAGCCCAGATCAGTATCTGATCCGAACGCAAACGCGCATGCGGCGATCAACAACAGCGAGACGGCTTTTCGCATTGACGTGTTCTTAGACTGCCCCCGAGCGTTTTCGTTTCGCGCCCCCGCAGTCCGGTTAGCCTATATTGTACTGGGATTCGCAGTCCGGGGGGCGTTAACGTCGACTCTTAACACGTTTCCGCTCGACTGGGCCGTCCGGTCGAGCCGTCGCGCTTGCAGCGTCTCCGTGGTATTCTTGAACGTCCTATGATTGGCATGAGGCGCAAAATTTGGGCCGTGCGTTGGAGCACAGGAGCTTGGTTCTATATGCGTGACACGTATATGGCTGCAAGTTGTGCGAAAAACGGCCCGGTGCGATGTTGCGTCGGGCCGTTTTGATATCGACGAGAAACCGCGATGCAGGATGTCTTGCTGCTCAATAACAATTACGAACCGCTCAACGTCTGTTCGGTGATGCGGGCCGTCACGCTGATGGTCAAGGGGAAGGCCGAGGTGATCCACCTGAACGGCCACATTGTCCATACTGCGCACACGGAGTTTCATGCGCCTTCGGTGTTGCGACTACGGTATCACGTCAAGAGGCCGCTGCCACAGTTGAGGCTTTCGCGGCATTCGGTGTTGGCTCGCGACAGCTACACGTGCCAGTACTGCGGCGTCACCGGCAAGGACTTGACGATCGACCATGTCATTCCGCGACGCCACGGCGGCCGGCACACGTGGGACAACGTGGTTGCCTGTTGCAAGCGGTGCAACGTTCGCAAGGCGGACAAGCTGCCGCACCAGTCCAACATGCGACTGCAACACGCGCCAGAACGGCCTCGGTACATTCCGTATATCTCGCTGACTCAGTTCATGCGTGCCCAAGCTCGCGAGGAATGGCTCATGTATCTGCCTAACTTCGAGCGTCGCATGAAGGATTAACTCGGTGGAACCCACCAAAATGAAAGCGGCCTCCGGCAATCGCCGGAGGCCGCTTTCGCGCATGTCCTCGTAGGAGCTTAGTCTTTCTTGAGGATGAGAACGTGGTTTGTTGCCCGGTCGTAGCTGATTTCGAAGTTCAGCGCTTCGGACACAAACGACAGGGGGACGATGGTTCGGCCCTTTTCGATGAACGACGCGACTTCCAACTGATAGGACTTGCCGTTCACGGTGGCATACAGGTCGCCGATCTTGATCACGACTTCGTTATTGATACCCTTGGCGGCACAGATCTTGTTGAAGTGATCCCAATCTACTTCGCCGCCGGCTGCCTCGAAGAGGTGGCGGAACGGAGTGAGCGGCACGCCGTTTTCGACTCGCGGGGCTACGTCGAAGCTGACCTTCTTGCCACCGAGCGAGATCGCATACGGCCCAGCCTTCTCGATCCGCGTGCCCTTCTCGACCGCAACCTTCGTGTTAGCGGGCGTTGCCTTGGCCGGGGCAGGCTTTGGCGCGACGGGCGCCTTCGGGGTTGTGACCCGGTAGCCGCCGATTTCGCTGTAGACAATGACCGGAGCTCGTAGACCCATAAGTCCGCCGACCAGCGGCTCGACCATCGGGTCGCCGAGAATCGGAATCAACACCGGAGCGGGAGCCGGCTTCGCAGGCTCTACTTTCGGCGCGGGCTTGGCGGGCGCCGGCTTGACAGGCTCGGCTTTCGCCGGAATCGGTTTCGCAGGTTGAGCTTTCGCCGGTTCGGGCTTGACGGGCGTCGGCTTTACGGGCTCTGCCTTTGCCGGAGTCGGCTTTGCAGGCTGCGCTTTGGCCGGTGTGGGCTTTGCGGGCTCTGCCTTAGCAGGTGTAGGCTTCGCAGGCTCGGCTTTCGCCGGTGCGGGCTCGACCTTCGGAGCAGGTCGCTCGGTTCGGCCGCCGGGGTTATTCACGAAAACTCGAACGGCGGTGGATTTTCTTGTAATTTGCGAGCGGTCGAACGACCATGCCTCGAGTTGGTGCCAGCCGTTCGTCTCCTGGGTGGTGTCCCACAGGTACGTGAACGGCGGAAAGTTCTTCATGGCGCGGAACTCGCTGTCGACGAAGAATGAAACGTAAGCGTCCTGCATTTGCATGCCGAAGCCGCTTTCGATCGCCACGGTGCCTTGCACCGTCTGCCCCATCTTCGG
>JAICGT010000126.1 GCA_025922995.1 Fimbriimonadales bacterium | reverse complement strand
GAGAATCGACGTTATCCATCACGGCGTTCTCCCTTTGCCGGACACACAGCCGCGGTCGAGCGGGCGACGTACGATCCTGACCTTCGGACTGTTAGGCCCTGACAAGGGAATCGAAATCGTCATCTCTGCGCTGCCGGATGTAGTCGATAAGCACGATGTCGAGTATGTCGTAGTTGGGGCGACTCACCCGAACCTTGTGGCGCAGCACGGCGAGAGTTATCGCGAGAGCCTGGTTGAACTGGCAGAAAGCATCGGCGTCTCAGACCGAGTGCGATTTGTCGACAAGTTCGTCACCCGAGACGAATTGGCTGAATACATGGCCGCAGCGACAATTTACGTGACTCCGTACAACAAGCTGCAGCAGATCACTTCAGGCACGCTTGCGTATGCGGTCGGCAACGGCCGCGCGGTGATTTCCTCACCGTATTGGTACGCCGAAGAACTACTCGCCGATGGGCGAGGTGTGTTGGTTCCGCCAAAAAGCCCGCAGGCTATCGCTGCCGCCCTCGACAGGCTCCTGTCCGACGAAGCGGAGCGCAAGGCAATCGCGAGCCGCGCTCTGGATTTCGGCAAGCAGATGCTTTGGGCCAACGTCGCGAGCGCATATCAGGCGTCGTTCAGCGCGGCGCGACCCGCGACGCGGACTGCAACCACCGTTGCACAAACCATACCGACGCCAGATTTCAGGCACTTGCGCGCCATGACCGACGACACGGGAATGTTCCAGCACGCAAATTATGCCGTTCCGAATCGAAACGAGGGATATTGTGTCGATGACAATGCACGCGCGCTGCAGTTGGTATGCATGGCGCACGCGTTCGGCCTGATGGATGCAAACCTTGCTCTCGACCTCACGGACCGGTACCTCGCTTTCGTTGTACACGCGTTCAATCCCGAGGTTCAGGCGTTCAGAAACTTCATGGCGTATGACCGGCGCTGGCTCGAGGACCGTGGTTCCGACGACTCGCAGGGGCGGACTCTGCGAGCACTGGGAATAACGTCGAGGAGCGCACCCGATCGCAGTAGCCGAGAACTCGCCGCCGAGCTCTTCGATCGCGGCATAAACAATGCGCTGGATATTCGCAGCCCGAGAGCCGTGGCATTCGCGACTCTCGGTGTCATAGAAAGGCTGTCGGCGGAATCTTCCGGTAAGACCTCGGTGCGCCATCTACGCGAGCTTTCGGAAACTCTTGCGGCCTGGTACAGGGAACACGCGGATTCCGACTGGCCGTGGTTTGAGAATTCTGTCACCTACTGCAACGCTGTCCTGCCTCACGCGCTCTTAGCCGCAGGCGATTACCTCGGTGAAAAGTCGATGAAGCGGATCGCGGTCGACGCTCTGCATTGGCTTGCCAAGGTCCAGACTGACGACGACGGCAGGTTCCTGCCCATCGGGTCAAACGGCTTTAAGGTTCGCGGCGGAGGCAGGGCGCACTTCGATCAGCAACCCGTAGAAGCCTGGACTTCGATCTCAGCCTACTCGACCGCCTACCGAATCACCGGAGACTCGCAGTGGCTGACATTGATCCGCAGCGCGCTGGGCTGGTTTCTTGGTGACAACTTCCTGGGCGTGCCCATATTCGATTCTCAAACGGGAGGCTGCAGAGACGGCCTTCACCGCGATAGGTTGAATGAAAACCAAGGCGCCGAATCGACCCTTTCCTACCTAATGAGTCTGTGCGAATGGTATCAAATCACAAAAAGCGAAGTTCCTCAAGCCCGTCCGACCGTCCATTCGATGTGAGTTTCAAGAATCATGAGGTTCTATTCGAGCGTTACGACAAGAATCCGATCCTTACAGCCGACGATTGGCCCTATCCCGTCCACACGGTTTTCAATCCTGGAGTAACAAAGCTAAAGGACGGCACGACGCTCCTGCTCGTTCGTGCCGAGGATCGCCGTGGGATTTCCCATTTTTCCGCCGCAAGGTCGAAGAACGGCGTCGACGGATGGGAAATCGATCCCGCACCCGTGCTGGAACCGGAGCCCGAGAGGTACCCGGAAGAGCTTTGGGGAATCGAGGACCCTCGAATCACCTATGTCGACGAGATCGGCAAGTATGCAATCGCTTACACCGCGTTCACAAAAAACGGCCCAGGCGTATCCCTTGCGCTAACCGAGGACTTCAAGACGTTCGAACGGCTCGGCCTGACGATGCACCCCGACGACAAGGACGCTGCGTTGATGCCACGACTCTTCGACGGGCATTACGCATTGATTCATCGCCCGGTATCGGAAGCCAGCGCAAGCATGTGGATTTCCTATTCTCCCGATCTAAAGAACTGGGGCGGGCACAAACAACTCTTGCCCGCGCGCCGGGGCGCTTGGTGGGACGCGAACAAAATCGGGTTGTCGCCTCCGCCCCTCGAAACGGATGCCGGCTGGCTGATGCTCTACCACGGCGTCCGCAATTCGTGCGGCGGCTGCTTATACCGTCTCGGCTTGGCGCTGTTCGACAAGGAAAGGCCGGAAGTTTGCCTGCTTCGTGGCGACCGGTGGCTGTTCGCGCCGGAGGAAGAGTATGAGCGCGCAGGAGACGTGCCGAACGTCGTGTTTCCTTGCGGCTGGACCGTAGACGACGACGGCGATACGATCAACATGTACTACGGGGCCGCAGATACATGCATCGCCCTTGCGCGCGGCAGCGTCAAAGGACTGCTCAGGTGGCTCGACGAGTACGGCAGTGAGCTGACCGGAGTCGCCGGCCAAAGCGCAGAAAAGGACGAGTTTACGACGGGGTCGAGTTAACGCAACGCTGCATGAACTCGAACGCGCTCGGCAATAAGTAAAACGTCGCGTAGATGTTGACCGCAACGAAAACCGCGGCAATTCCGGCTGTGAATGCGAGTGCGCGCCTTTCGTTTCCTGCGAGCTTGCGCAACCCGATCCCGAAAGCCCCTGCAATTGCAAATGTTGCGGGGTACAAATATCGTCCCTGCGCTTGAAAATAATTTGCGTTGTATGAGACGAATGCTGCGAGCACCATTAGGAACAGCAAAAGCAAAAGCAGGTGTACGCGCATGGGAACATCATCGCGCTTAACAACGCTCCAACCGAACCCGGCAAGCAGGACCAACCCCACAATATGGAAAATCCAATAAATCGCCTGCGTTAAGAACACATCGAAATAACCGAACACCCCCCAGAAACTTTCTATACCTGCGGGAGCAACAAAATGAAACCAATAGGATAAAGGTCCACCGGCGCGCTCGATACCAACCGAAGCCGCCAGGTTGCCGACACTCGCCTTTTGAAATGCGCCGATCGCGAGCGGATCGCCGTAAAGCGACTGGTTGCGTATCAGCCAGGGCAGCGCAATCAATACTGCGACGCCGAAGAGCGCGGCGACGTTGCGCGCCGACGGTCGAGCATCTTTTTTCGCAAGGAGCCCATAAATCGCAACGGGAATAAGAACGATGGCTGTTGTCTTTGTTAACACTCCGAGTCCCAGCGCTACGCCTAGCCATAGGCAAAGCTTGAGGTTCCAACCTCTCTCCCAGCCGATGGCGATGATGTTCATGGTCGCTACCACAACCAAGTACAGCAACATGTCGTTGGAAACCGCACTCGACATCGCTAGAAACATCGGCAGAAAGGCGGTAAGCGCAGCCGCGGCAACGCTGGCGGCTTCGCTCCCGGTCAGTCGACGAATGCCCGTGTATATTCCGAAAATAACCAGGGCGCCCAAAAATACATTGACGAGCCGTAGTCCCCACATTTCAGATTCTTCAGAACCGCCGACCATCATTTCAATCGGGGCGGCCATTAGGTAATAAAGCGGCGGCTGGTGCGACTGATAGGTTTCGTATAAATCAGGCGACTCAGGGTCGAAAACGGGAAATGATTTCTCTCTCGCTAAATGCCGAATGTAATTTGTGTGCTGACGCTCGTCGGGCGCGCCGATGTCCTGCTGGACGACGTCCTGCATCCGCGTCAAGAGACAACCCGAAGTGCGATAAGGCGTAACGGAAATATACGCCAGCGATAGCAGGACGTAAAGACCGAAAACTACGAGCATCGCTCGATGGAAGCCGTTACTCTCCAAAACTCTCCAACTCTTCGAACTCGAGCCCCAAGTTTTGCCTGATCTTGGCAACAATCCGCTTCGACGCTAAACCGTCGCCATACGGGTTCCGCGCCTGGGCAATTTCGGCATATGCATTGTGATCGGTAATCAATCCGCGAGCGGCCTCGTAAATCGCATCGGCGTCCGTGCCGACTAGCAGCGCGTTGCCTGCCGAAACGCCCTCGGGCCGTTCGGTCTCTGTGCGCAGCACCAAAACGGGCTTGCCCAACGCCGGAGCTTCTTCTTGAATGCCGCCCGAATCGGTGAGAATCATGAAAGAGCGTGCCATCAGCTCCACAAAGTCGGGATACTCCGGCGGATCGATCAGCGAAACACGCGGATGGCTTCCAAGCTCCTCCTGCAAAACTTCCCTAACGACCGGATTGCGGTGCATTGGCAATACGAGCGTCAGCTCATTATCGATTTCCAAAATCCTGCCGATCGCCCTGCAGATTTCGCGCTGCGGCTCGCCCCAGTTTTCGCGACGATGCGTTGTGACCAGAATCATTTTCGAATCGGTCGAAACGACCAGGTTAGAGGCAAGAAGTTTGATCGCATCTATCGACGTGTTGCCTGTCACAAAGATCCGATTTTGTTCAACACCTTCTCTCAATAGATTTTGGGCGGACAGTTCCGTCGGCGGAAAGTGCATTGCTGCAAACAATGCAACCGCGCGGCGATTGAACTCCTCCGGGAATGGGCTATCGATCGTTGGTGTGCGCAGGCCCGCTTCCACATGGGCGAAAGGCTTAAGCGAATAAAAG
>JAICGT010000125.1 GCA_025922995.1 Fimbriimonadales bacterium | reverse complement strand
GATTCCGACAATTCGGTTCCAGCTAAGCGGTCCTGGCGGAATGAATCTTCAGTACGACCGTGTCGCCCAGCCAGATCCTGATGACCCGAATATGGGCTTCGCCGTGATTTCAATTCCGATCAATTTCAGCGGCCCCAATTTCATCTCGCCGGGCGACCTGCTCGAACTGCGCGCAACCGCCATCGAAAACGGCAGGTTCATCAGCGCACCGGGTGCACGCCGCGACCTGACCGTGGCCAATCCTTTGGCGGTGACCTCGGTATCGCAGTTTGGCGGGCCCGTGCCGCCAGCCAACCAATCGGTCGGCTGGAGCGCCGATCCGAGCTACTTGTTCGGAGCAGTGTTCGAAAACCGAATCAACGGCAGCAACGACAAGCGGATCATGACGTCGGCGGGTGAGGTTAACCACGGCTCGGCCAAAGCGACGAATTTCTTCGTGGCCGACCGAAGCCGAGTTATGGACCTTACTGGCGGCGGAATTACCGGCGTGCGCGTTGCTCGGACCGATGCCTGGTGGCAAGGTGGCACCGCCGCGGTCGTGAAGCCGCTTCCTTACCTTCCTGCATGGGAGCAGATGCCGAACCTCATTCCAAACTTTAGTTTGGACTACCCAGATGTAGACCGCTCCAACCTCGGCTTCAATTCGAACTCAAACGGCGACCCGGGCAGCCCGCTCATAGAGGGTGTTCGGCTAGAGCCGCCGCTGAATTACAACCCTTCGACGCCTTTGACGCGTGTCCTCTCGCCGACCGAGTTCGGTTTCGAGCTCAAAGTTCCGCGATTCCAGCCGGCGAACTTGACCCCGTTCGTGGACGCCGGCGGAGTCTCGCGTGCCGGTGGGTACGTGGCGCGATCGATCGTTTACGTCGACTCGAACAACAACGGCAGGCCCGATGGACAGGCAGACACCCTTGCTGACCTTCCGCCGGGTGGAAGACGCGAGCCCTATCGAACCCTTGCAGCGGGTGGAGCTGTGCCCGTGGATGAGAAGATGCACGTCGTTGAGAATACGGTAGACCTCGGCTCGATCCCACATAGCCTCGGTTATACGCCCGCGCCCCCGTGGACGATGAACGGGTTCATCCCGAGCATCATTTCCGGAGCACCGTACGAAGACTTCTTCAAGCCGTTTACGGTAGTTAACGAGGGGAACGTCAATATGCTCGACCTACGCGTTGCGAAGCGGATCGGGCAGCTGCCGGGTCCAAACTTCTACCCTGTGTCTTTCGAGGCAAACGGAAACGATCCGCTTGCTTGGCTCGATGGTGTTCCCAACATCATCAGCAACATCAACCCGCCGTACGCATTCAATAACGGCGCGCTCGATCCCGCCGGGAATCCGCGCGCGACGCTACACAAGGCCCGCGCCGGAGACCGAGCCGGCACGCAACTGACGGTTCCGGACGTTCCCTACGGCGCCACGCCGCCTTCGAACAGCCAGCCGGTGATCGGGGTTGCTGTGCCATTGGGCTTCCCTGTCGGGGACTACGGCCAGTTAGTCAACGTTATTGAAGACAACCGCAACTTTGACCAAGCTCTGCTATTGGACGCCGCCGGTAATCCACTGGAGGCTTACACGGACCCGACCATGCGGGTCAAGTTCCTGAACAGGGAAACTCGGTTGACCGGTGGCGCTTCTATCGGTTCGGTGACTCACATCGACCCGACCCTGCCGGTCGGACCTTTTGCGTATACCAATACCCAGCCGTCAGCCTTCCGTGACTCTTCTGGCGGACTGCACGTTGCGTGGGCAGGTAACCGGCCGACAGCCGTGAACCAGTCTGCAAACTCGCAGCCTCGGGATGCCTGGAGCCTCTTCCTTTCCCGCGTAGGCGGCGTAACGCCTGCGAACGCGCCCGCGGCCGCCGGCAGTAGCCCGCTGCGCGACCTGATGGGCTGGAACGGCGCCGCTGCCAATCGCTTCTTCAACCAGCCCAGTGGCCCTCTTCCGGCCGGTGCTCCGGCGACGCTGTTTGCCGGTACTCCAGGAACGATCGTCGGCTCGCCGCAGTACACATGGCCGTCATTCCCGGTCAACGCACGCCCGGGCGCGACTTATGAAACGATGTTCTGGAACGGCAAAGTGCAGAAAGACGACAACGGCGACAGCCGACCGGACTTCGACGACAACCGGGTCTTCTACACTGAGTACCGAACCGACGGTTCGATGGGCGCCGTTCAGTGGATCGCTCGCGACCCGAGGATGGAAAAGAAACGCATTAGGCCGATCAACTTCGGAGATCCTGCGACGATGGCCATCTTCTGGTACGGCGAGGTGAACGGAGTCTCCAAGATGTTCCACAACGTTCGACAGAACTACAGCACGAGCGGCGGAGACCAGACGGCCAATTGGTCGGACAATGGTCTTGTCGATCCCGGTCGAGGTTTTGCGTCTGCCCGAGACCCGCAGCCGATCCTAAGGAACGAGGGCATCGACCTCGTGTTTACCGGCCAACTAAGGGATCGGCCGCAGCCCGAAGTGTTTTTCGCAAGGTTCCGGGCCAATCGCTTTGGCCAGCTCGGCGGCATGATCGAGCAGCCTCAGCGGCTCTTGGAGCACCTAGTTCGCGAGGGCAGTTCAGGTACATATCGTGCTCGAGGCGTTAATTGGGAAGACGACGAACCCATACAGGTCTTCGCGATTCGTGTCGGCGGAACGCCGTTCCGGATCGATACTTCGCGCACCCGAACGGAAGATCCGAATACGGGCATCATCAGCGTCGACAGCAACCTCGGCGGCAAGATCTACCTCGACCGCCACGTCGGCACGGTTCGATTCTCCGACCCACCGAGCAGCGACCTCACAATCGCACTGCGCTACACGCCGAACGTTATTCGTGTCAGTGAGTTGGGCAACGCGGGCGGACACTCGAACCCGTCGTCATTCCTCGACTTGCGTCCGCACACGGACATATACTACTTCCGGGCGAACGGCTCGGCAATCGGCCCAGGCGACACGCCGTTGGCGACTCGACTCTGGCACTTCTACGAACGGGGCGCTACCGGCGCCGGACAGACGCGACGGCCTTACATGAAGACTCAGAGGCTGAGGATCCAATTGCCTACGCCGGTTGCCCTTCAGAATGGGAGCATCGTCAGCCTGCAGGTCGTTGGGATGCAGGGTGCCTTTTACCAGGTCGACCCCGGCAATGGCCGCGTGTATTTTGAGCTTCCTGACGAGGGTCGACAGGTGACCGTCAACTATTCCTATCGCGATGGCAACGGCACATTGCAGCAAACGTCTGTGCAAGACATCGTTTATTGGGGAACGGAGATGGCCGAGCGGCCCGTTCCGATCGAGCAGGCAATCGACGAGGGTACGACCTTCGCGTTCCCCGACCCGTTCGCCTGGTCACAAGGCGACCCGAGGCCGAACATCGTCTGGATCATGTACACGAGTACGCGAAACGGCACTCGAGACGTGTTCTATCAGTCGCTGGCGCCGAGGTTCAGCGCGATCCGACAGTAAGAAGACCCGATCCCTCTTGAATCATCGAGGGGGATCGGATTTCAGCTTCCTTTGCGATAGTGACCGCGGCGAGGATTCCGCGCGTGGCCGTCTCTTAGTCGTTGTCCTTCGACGGACGAACTTGTAGCATCGTGACGTGGCCGCGCTCAGGCATCGTCAAGCAGAAAAGGATACATTCCGCGATGTCTTCGGTCTTCATCGCCTTTCCCGACGAGGTTTTTTCTTCGCGCTCACGGGCGCTCCAGTCGAAGAAGTCCGTGCTAACGGCTCCGGGCTCGATGAGTGTCACGCGGATGTTGTCGCTCGCCAGAGACTTGCTCAGCGACTCGGTAAATCCACGCATGCCGGACTTTGTCGCGACATAAACGTCCGTGCCTGCACCGCGCGATTTTGCGCTCAGCGAGCCGACGTTGACGATCTGGCCGCCGCCGCGCTTCTTCAAATGAGGAATCGCCGCCTCGCAACACCACATGCAGCCCAGCAGGTTTGTTGCCATTACGTACTCCCAATCCTCTTCGGATTCTTCGACGGTATTCCCGCCGATCCCGGCGTTATTGATTAGTACATCGAGCCCTCCCAGCGTTGCTTCAACTTCATTGAAGACTCGCTCGATGTCATCTCGGCGCGATTGGTCGGCAATTACTCCGTGAACAGAGCCGCCCCGGGCTGCGTTCTCGATGTCGCTGAGCGCTTCGGATAGCTCTTTCTCGTGTCTGCCGAACACCAACAAGTTTGCGCCTCGGGCAGCTAGCGCGACTGCCGTGGTTCGTCCGATCCCGGTCGTGCCCCCAGTGACGACGACCATCTTTCCTTGTAGCTCGACTTGCTTGTAATCATAAGTCGGGGATTCAGTCTTAATGCTCATATCTTTTTATTACGCCAGGGTCGCGCCGCTCCGAATTGTTACTAAGAAAAAAACGAGCCCCGGCGTACCAACCGGGACTCGATGGTATCGGTTTACGAGCGTCTACTTTGTGGCAGCCGCCGCTTTTCGGTTTATGCCGGTGACGGCAATTTGCGTTAGCGTTTCATTTGCCGCGACTTCCTCATCCCGCGTCTGCTGCAAGAGGGATGCGACTTCTTCCCGGTTACACTGAACGGCGTGGGCTTTCGCGGTGCCGTAGCCGGCAATTTCGTAATGTTCGATTCTTTGGGCTGCGGCGATCAAGGCGGCGTCGATTACGTTGTCGTCCCCTTGGATTTTCGCGGCTTCTTCTGCCTCTTTGATAAGCCCTTTCATGCCGGCGCACTCCACGCCGTTCGGCTTCTTGCCCATTGCCTTGAATGACCGCTCGAGCCTATCGAGGTGGCCCTTTGTCACGGTCAGGTGGTCTTCGAACGCCTTGCGAACTTTTGGAGAGCGG
>JAICGT010000124.1 GCA_025922995.1 Fimbriimonadales bacterium | reverse complement strand
CGCGGTGCCGCCGTCGGAGCAGGACATGCCGGCGAGCTCGGCGCATGCCGCCCCGAAGCGGGTTCGCGCGGCCAGCCACGGCCGCCGCTAGTCACGACATATTCATTCAAGCGGACACTGCTCGCGTCGACCCGGGGCGGGATCCGAGGCCTCGTGCTACAATCGGACGTTTCTCACCCTCCGTCCCCGTCGTCCAGAGGCCCAGGACGTGGCCCTTTCAAGGCTAAAACACGGGTTCGAATCCCGTCGGGGACGCCAATACTTCTACGTGTTTTTCATACGCGCGTTCGAGCAGTCGGCCGTAGTCGCCGTCAAAAGTGTGCTCTGCGGTGATCGCCCTTCGGGCGTTCGACCGCGATGCCTGTGAACAGCCTGTCGAAACGTGTCGGCCCTCTGAAGTCGTAGCCATCAACCTCATTGCTGATCGGATTCACGCGTGGCGTGAAGACCAGTCGCCAGTGGTCCGCAAACGATATAGACGAATCCTCTGTAATACAGATTGAGAACAATCCACGACAAGATTCCGGACGTGAAGTAATACTTTTTGTAAAAACTGTCTACCGGGTCGCCATCGCTGGGATGTGCCTTCGTGAAATCAGCGAGTGTTTCAACAATCCGAATGTTGTCAATATTGTTATCGCCGTCGGGAAAGTCGACTCCGATTCCAGCAGCCCAGAACCCTAAAGCAACAAGTCCCAGGACGTATGCGACTTTCGCCAGACGGTGCCACCACCGCTGGTTAAGGTCGATGTCGGTTCGGAACCCAAACAGGATTCTGAAAACGCGGCTCATCCCGGCTGATTCTAAGCTTAAACAAAGAGCTGCCGTATTCGGCTAGGCGGCATGTTGATCAGATCGCCAAACCCCTTCGAAAATCGGTTGGTAACTAAGCGCGGTACCCGTCGAGGGCGCGCCTATGCCGCCAGCGGAAATCGGCCGCGAACACGCCTATACAGATCTGAATTTCCCCTCGGGCGGTCGAACCCGTGCTCGCGAAGGGCGCGACCGGGTAAGATTCATCACCTGCGCACCATGACGAAGGTTCCGGCTACCAGACGAGGGCGTCGCCCACGGCCCATTGAGAGCCTTCGTCCGGCAGATATCAGTGCTCACCCTATCTGGCGCTTCGTCAGCGGAGATGAACCGGATGAGACGTGGGTGGTGCCCACGGCTTCTCGAAGAAGCGCGAGGCTATCTGGAAGAGTCATCGGCACTCAAGTCACCTTGGCCGATGGCAGCCGTCGGTGGGCGTTGCTCTCCAATATCGACCCCGACAATCCGCAACTCACGACACACTTCCTCTCGCTCTCGCTGTTCATCGGAGGCAAGTGGTTTCACCTAGCTAGATACCACGACGTGGGTGCAAGGAGACATGGCCCCCGCGCCCTCGCAGCCGCGCTGCATCGCCCTCTCGGGAAGGTGTTCCCGATGCGTTATGACCTGCGCCCGTATGTCAGGAGCGGACCCTCATGGCTCGAGGGCGTTGTCGATCGATCGCCTCGCAACAGGCTCACTCGTGCGGAAATCATTGCACTTTCCGTCCCCTAGCTTCTTGCAACGCGAGGCCGACCCGACGAGCGTGTAGAAGTATTCAACTCCCTTCGGGGACGCCAGACTTGAATCCCACGAAGAAACTCCGCGTAACCAACTGAAAGCAGGAATAGTTACGGCGGTTCCAAAAGCGGAACCATCCCAAACCATCCCACTTGGAAACACCGTTTCCTGAAATCTCCTCTTATCGCTAGGTTCCGCGCCTATCCAAGGGACTTGCCCGCCCGGCAGGATCGGACCTGCGACCCCCGGGTGCAAGTACCGTTGGCTCACAAGTTCCCGCAACCATCATTACCAACAGACGTGCTTGGCGCGGTGCACGCGCCAAGAGTAAGCTCGCCCTCGCGGCCGCAATCGACGGCAGCCGCTGGCAATGTCAGGGGAGGCATCTATGCGACGTTACATCCGCCGACTCACTGTCGCCGTACTCTGTTGTGGCCTGCTCAGTGCGTGTGGAACGGATTCGCGATCGCCGACCGCGGCCACCCCGCCTGTCCAGCCTCAAGCACTCCCTCAACCAACTCCTCCGCCGCCGGGCGGCTTCACGGTGTCTGGTGTCGTGTCGGAAGTCGCCGGTGGGCAGACGGTACCGCTCGAAGGTGTGCACGTCGAGGATTCCGAGCGTCACGTCTTTGTGAAGTCTGGGGCTGACGGCGGTTACACAATTACCGAGGTCGCCATCAGCTCCTTTGGCGGTGCGTACATCTACTTCGCGAAAGCGGGATACACCACGCAGGTTCGCCAATTCCCGTTGACCGGCAACACGCGCGTCGATGTGGTGCTCGTTCGACAGTAACAACCGCCCAGCCCCTACGGCAGGAAGCCCGGTGCGGTGAACGTCAATTCGAACGCTACGCGTTCGGCCGCACCTGCCAAACCGCCGAAGCGACGCTAGGCCACGCCGCGCACGTCGGGAGCGTTGTAAGAGCACCGGGCAGTTGTGGACGCCAGTTTCCGCCTCACGCCGCTCTGCGGGCCGATCCAACGAGCATGTAGATGTATTCCATTCCCTTCGGGGACGCCGCTCACGCGGTAAGACATTTCCTGCAGCAAACCGCCTAATGAGACGCGGCCGCTGAACTCGTAGGTTCGGTCCTCGCGTGCCGTGACCACCAAGCGTCCCTCCAGCAGCTTCGTCACTGTCCGACGCGCCATCGGCACCTGCCTGCCGAGCAGCGCGCGCCACTCCTTCACGCGCGCACGCAGGTCGCGCTCGATGCGCTTCACGTCGAGGTGCCCGACACCGCGCAGCTGGTTGACGGCTGCCGTCGGCTGCACCAGCTGGTCACGATGCTGCTCGCGCTCCTTCATCGCCGCGACGAGGCTGGCCAGCTGGCCACCGGCGGCGATGGCCTTGACCAAGTTCGCAATCTCCGACCGTAACAATACAAATCGATTCAGGACCGCGAGATCCGGTAAGTCTATAATCCTCGTCCGCCGATGCAATCCCGGCTTCGTCAACTCGATGGCATTCGTGGCATCGCCATTCTCATGGTGATTATCCACAACGAGAGCCCGAAGTATCCTCTACTCTCCCTGGACCGCCTGTTCACCAACGGCTGGATGGGGGTGGATCTCTTCTTCGTCCTGTCCGGCTTCCTGATTAGCGCGATTCTTCTCGACAGCAAACAGTCGGAGGACTATTTTCGGAATTTTTACATTCGACGGTGCTTGAGGATCTGGCCTCTGTATTACGCCTCGCTCTTCTTCATGTTCGTTGTTGTACCCTTGGTGCGGCCAAGCGAGAGCGCGACGATTTTTGCCGAAAGATCGTCGCCTTGGTGGGCTTACCCGTTTTACTTGCAAAACTTTCTGGTACCTATCCCCGCCAACGCGACAGGTTTACTGGGTGTGACCTGGTCGCTGGCCATCGAGGAGCAGTTCTATCTCGTCTGGCCCGTTGTCGTCCGGATTTCGTCAACGGTCGCTGTGCGACGAATCGCATTAATCGTGGTCTGCCTCTCGCCTTTACTGCGGCTGTTCATGGTTTCCCAGGGCTTGGAAATCTACTCGAACACGTTCTCGCGGCTCGATGGACTAATGGCGGGCGCCTTCCTTGCGTGCGTCACACGGTCAAAAGACTTCGAACCCTCCAGATTCCTCGGCAGAGCATGGGTAGCATTCCTTGCTCTGGGGCCTCTGGCTTTCGCTATTACATCGGTCGATGCACGATGGTTCGTATTCTCAATGTCGGCAGTGGCATCGGTTGCCATGGTTTATGTCTCGCTGTATTCCAGACAGCAATGGCTTCAATCTCTACTAACAAATCGCTTCCTCGTGTACACGGGAACAATCAGCTACGGGTTGTATCTGCTCCACAAGATTCCGTTCAACCTCGGGAGACTGCTCTCCCTGGATGATTATCCGGTTCTTGCCGCACCCATTCTTCTGGCGGTGTCGTATGGCATCGCAACACTATCGTGGATCTTTCTTGAGAAGCCGTTCTTGAAGTTGAAACGTTTCTTTCCGACCAGTCCGTGCGCCTCCAGCCATAGCCACTTTTTCGCGAAGCGCTGAGCCTCCTGACCCCGCCATATCGGACAATCCTTCGCACCCCCGCCAATTCAGTCTGGCTTTTGACGCCCACGGTCGCTTACGCCGCGCGAAGGTCTGAATAACCATCAACAGGCAATTGCCAACGGTGAACGGTACCCGTCGGGGACGCCAACCCTAACGGGGGTCCATTCCGGGCACATGCGTAACATTTCATTCCGGTCAGATGGGTAACACTTTCCGCCAAAAGGGATTCTCGATCGGTTCGAGTCTGCAGGTCAGGATCCCTTACGGCGGACGATGTTGACCTTACAGGCAGCGCCGATCCCACACGTCGATCGGTTCGTCAGGTATTGCATGCCGTCTCTGACTCGCGACGCTAGCTTTGTAGTTTCCAGCCGAGCAGGGCTACGAGCAGTCCCATACAGAGACACATGAAGCTGTGCACGTTGTCAGGCACGGCTTGGATGCCTGAAGCATGCAAAGCTGAATACGCACCATCGCCACTACTGTGTATAAAGGCCGTTAGATGAATGGAATAGATGTTCTGAGCGCTAAGAAAAGTGGGAACAGTTTCAAACAGGCTGGGAGCCCAACGTTCTGTTGAGAATGTCCACATCTGTGCGTTCGCGGTTACGTCGAACAGAGTGACCGATTGTCCGTTGTGGACAATTCCGTGATTCCCATCGATGTTAAAAACTGCAACGCCGTCTTCGAGCGGTGAAAATATTACTTCGCTATCGGCAAACGCACCGGACTCTGCAAACCAGGAGCCTCCCATTGTTAAGACGTCTAGCCAACCAGCGCT
>JAICGT010000123.1 GCA_025922995.1 Fimbriimonadales bacterium | reverse complement strand
GGAAGGCGGCGCGTTCAGCCGAAACGATACGGCATTCCCGTTCTTGGTTCAGCCGTTTGAAATTATTCTACGCTCTGCCAAGGCTCTTGCAAAATCCAAGCCAGACGACGCGATTTTCGTGATTCCGGTAGCGCTGCGGTACGAGTACGACAACGTCGATAAGGACATTGCCGCCTCTCTGTCTAGTTTAGAAAGCGCGGTCGGCATTCCCGTCAGCACACGGGACTCCGATTTTGCAAAGCGCATCGTTTCCGTTGGCACGGCGGTCGTCGAGTCGTTCGATCGCGTGTTCGATCTCGAACTGTCGACCGATGAGCCCAACGTGCATGAAAAAGGACTTCGCATCAAGCGACATATCGTCGAATCGATCCGGTCGTATTTGGACCTGGTCGGCGGAAAAGAAATACACCGCGAGGCATCGGCCGAGAAATCCGATCTCGACGAGGCACGCGCGACTTTGAATGAACTCTACGCGCGGCACCAGTCGGCAAAATTGGATGAGGAGTCACTGCCTCGCTCCGACTACGAGAAGTTGCTGCGACAACAAATGTTCGATCGAATGTCGCGCGTGTATGAAGAGGCAAAGCGCTTAGAGAACTGGATTGCATTAGATGCCCAGTATTTTCGCGAAAGGGTGACCACAAATCGCATTATCGACACGATCATACGGCTCGAGCGCGAGGTATTCGGCGAGGTTCGCTGGTCCGCGGAGCGTGTTTGCGCTTTGCGGTTGGGAAAGCCGGTGGACACCAGGGAGCATTCCAGCGCACAGGCTCTTGCGGATCATTGCCTTTCGCAAATTGTCGGCCTTCTCGGCGAGGAAGCGACCGGGTAATTAGTCGAGAAGATTCTCGAGGCCGACGATGAGCCCCTCGCGTCCTCGGATGGCGCGCAATGCGACCAGAACTCCGCTCATGAAGCTGCTACGATCCATGCTGTCGTGACGAAGCGTCAACACTTCACCTTCGCCGCCAAAAATCACCATCTGATGGGCTAGCAATCCCGGCAGCCGAACGGAGTGGATTGGCGTTTCGCCGACCGAGCCGCCCCGAACTCCCTCGATGCGCACCATGTCGGTTCGCCCTCGGTCGGGTCGACGAAGCCGCGAACCGGCGATCAGCTCTGCCGTGCGGGTGGCGGTTCCGCTGGGAGCGTCTGCCTTCTTCTCGTGATGCATCTCGATGATCTCGCATTCGGGCAAGTGCCGAGCCGCCTCTTTCGCGAACCGCATCATAAGCACGGCGCCGATCGCGAAATTTGGAATGTACGCCGCCGCAACTCCTTGCCCTTCCGCTAGGGCGCGGATGTCGGCAAGGTCGCTAACCGACAGACCGCTCGTTCCGACAATCGGGCTGACCTTGTGCTTGAGCGCAACCAGCGCGTGGTGGGCGGCGACTTTCGGATGAGTGAAGTCCACGACGGCGTCGACTTCCCCTAATTTGTCGAGGGTCTCACTCAAGCGGTCTTCTATGCGAATGTCGGGGGCATGTTGGCTGGTGAATTCGCGAACCGGCGTTCCGATGCCTTCGCGGTCGATAGCCATGACCAAGTCCATGTCGGGCGCGGCGTCTACAGTCCTGCAGACTTCGCGTCCCATTCGGCCGTAGGCGCCGATGACGCCGACCTTCATCGCCTGATCGTTCACGGGGCAACCCTCTCGAACCTGGTCTTGCCGTCGATAATCATGCGATACGGGTCGCCTCTTTCGTCCAGCCAAGCATCCGTCTTCCCGTCGACCCGAACTCGGTTCGCTGAGACTTTCTTGCCTAGTATTTCGAGGTCTTCTTTGCCGAGGTAAACGACCTTGCACGGGACAAACTTTGCCCCATAGACATCGAATCGTTGGTACTCGACGCTGTGCCCTATTGCGGGTTTAGTCTGTAAAAACCAGAGCTCGCTCAGCGCCCGGAGCGTGCCTCGTTCCGGATACGGAACGATTGCCGTGTTCTTGCCTGACGTCAGTGTCACTTTGCCTGAAGCAAACGACGCCTGAGTCGTTGTGCTCGCTTCCTTTTCTGTGCGCGTGATGACCTTGAGCCGTGGCGTGCCGTCGATGGCGTACTCTGCCGTTTCGACGATCTTGATATCGCCCATGATCAGCTTGGCATAGGTTTTCTTGCCCGTGGCATCGAGCTTTTGGCTCATCCAAGCCTTGCCAACCTCCCTACCATCGGTCGAGATTGTCATCTCGATCGTCGGCGCCGGCGCTAAGGCGATTGCGGTGAGCAACGCTGCAAGTGTCATGCCGTAAGTATAGGCTACGGATTCGAATCCGTCAAACTGTAAGCCTATGCTCGCGATGATTCCTGCGTCGATGCTTTTGCAGGCAGACCTTCAAACCGAACTTTCTGCGATCCTGCAGAGCCCGGCGCTCGAGAGGGCTGCGGTCGGCGTCTTCGTTCAGGAATTCGGCGGCGAGGTGCTGTTTTCCGTCGGCGCCGACAAGCGACTCATGCCCGCAAGCGCGCTCAAGCTTGTAACGGCGTCGTACGCTCTTGATGCGCTCGGAGCGAAGTATCCGTTCACCACTTATGCGTGGCGGAACGAGAGCGGCATCCTTTTGAAAGGCGGAGCCGACCCGATGCTGACTATCGGCGAACTGCAAGACTTAGGCGATCGACTGGGCGCGAAGAGGGGCGAGACGGTGCAATTCGATGACTCGCTCCTCGGCGCTGACCGGGTCAACGGAGCCTGGGAATACGGCGACATGATGCGGTCGGATGCGCCGACTGTGTCCGGCCTTACGGTCAACGGAGGCTATGCGAACCTCGCGATCAGCGGCGGCGTGCCGAGGCTGACGCCCCGTAATTTCGGCATGACGATAAAGCGTGGCAAAACCGACGGCGAGCCGCGAGTTCGAAGGGAGCATTCGAGCTGGACGGTCAGCGTGACCGGCAAGCTGCCGGACAGCGATCCGTCGTTTGCGACGGTCAGCCTCCCCGATCCGGGGCTCTGCGCAGCGATGATTCTGACCGGAAAGGCGCAGCGCGCCGTTCTCGGCATCCCGCCGGCGCATGCGGAAACGATTCAGAAGCGAACCCTTGCCGACGTGATTCCCGATCTCCTGAAGCGTTCGGACAACCACGCTGCCGAAACCGTGATTCGGCTTGCCGGGAAGGCCAGCGGCGGCACGGGCTCTTGGGACGATGCCACGGCCGGCCAAGGTCGCTTCCTAGCCAAAGTCGGCGTTCAGCCGGGGGCGTTTCGCATCGTCGACGGCTCGGGACTGTCGCGCTTTAACGAGATCACTCCGCGGGCTTTGGTCCAGTGTCTGAGCTGGACGTTACAGCGCGAAACTGCCGCGGTCTACGGCTCGGCAATGTGCGCCCCTGGGGAGGGGACGCTTCGGAACCGGCTTGCCGGCGTCGACGTTCGCGCGAAGACCGGCACGCTAACAGGGGTTTCCTCGTTAGTCGGCTACGTCGATGCGGCGTCGGGGAAGCGACTGCTCTTCGCGATCGTTTTCAACCACTACGACGGGGTCGCGTCGGGGGTGCGGCCGATTCAGGACGCGATTGTGAAGCGGCTCGCTACTGAGACGCGCCCCGAGCCCGGAGATCGGCTTCGATCTCTTTATTCTCGAACTCGATAGCGAAAGTCAGCGGCATCTTGCCCGACTGCGACCGGATGTTCGGGTTCGCCCCGGCATCGAGCAAAGCGTTGACCGCAGCCCTTTGGTCGGACGTGACCGCGACCTGCAACGGCGTGAAGCCCTGGCTGTTGAAGGCGTTCGGATTAGCGCCTTTCGAGCACAGTAGCGCAATCGCGTTCGTCGCGCCGCCGCGGGCGGCGGCGTGCAGCGGCGTCGCTCCGGAGGAGTCCATGTTCTGGACCGAAACCCCCTGATCTATGAAGCCCTGCAACGCCTCGACGTTGTCGGTGCTTGCCGCCTCCCAGATGTCGTCGGGGCTGAAGCCCGGAAGGCTGTCGCAGCCCGAAAGGACGGTGCAGAACATAAACAGTACCAAGAACCTTTTCATCTAAGCCTCGTAAGCTAGGACGCCGGCAAGTGGGGTAAGAACGCGCCGTGTTAAAAATTGGCGACGCCTTTCCCGACTTCGACTTGCCGGATCAAGACGGCAAGCGCCATACGAAAGCCGACCTGTCGGGCGCGCCGGCTATCGTCTTTTTCTATCCGAAAGACGATACTTCCGGCTGAACGGCTGAGGCGAGCGGTTTCCGCGACGCCTTCCCTCGGTTCGAGGGAGTCACCGTAATCGGAGTCAGCCCGGACGGCGTTGAGTCCCACCGCAAGTTTGCCGATAAGCACAGCCTGCCGTTTACTTTACTGGCAGACGTCGGGCACGGCCTCGCGACAGCCTGCGGCGTTTGGGGCGAGAAGACGCTGTACGGCAAGATCATTCAAGGCATTCGACGCATGTCGTTCTTGCTCGACGAGAACGGTGTTGTTACTCGTGTCTGGCCCAAGGTCAAAGCCGCCGGGCATGCCGAAGAGGTCTTGGCCGCGCTGGGCAGGTAGAACGCACGTCCGATTCATCGATTCATCTCATTTTTTGTTTTAAACTTCGTCACTTTTTTCCACCTTAACAAATGAGCGGCGGGGCGTGAGCGATTTTCCGATTACCGATATCCGATATCTATACAACGCATAGTTAACCTTCCTGTCATGCGGATTGTCGTGCATGCTGTCGAGGAAGTCGGTTCCCCATACAATGCGTCACGAGACGGGCGAAGGTAAACCATTTTCGGGCGGGCCGACAGTCGAAATGCGAAGCCGATAACCGATTACCGAATACCGATATCCGATATCCGATATCTATACAACGCATAGTTAACCTTCCTGTCATGCGGATTGTCGTGCTTGCTGTCGAGGAAGTCGGTTCCCCATACAATGCGTCACGAGACGGGCGAAGG
>JAICGT010000122.1 GCA_025922995.1 Fimbriimonadales bacterium | reverse complement strand
GGGCTCTGGGGAACCTGTGCAGTATACCCTAGGGCCGAGCGAGCAACTTGTTGACGTCCGCAATGGTTGCTTGAAGATCATTTTGAAGGATGTCCCAAACTCTGGCATCATCGATCTGCGCGTAACCGTGCGCTAATACATTACGAAAGCTGACGATCCTGCGGGCGCCCGGAATCGCCTCGAAAGTCTCGGGATCGACGCGCGACAGTTGTGAAAGGGCCTCACCGACAATGAAAAGTTGGCGCTCCACTGCGGAGCGATGTAAAGTGCTCGCCAGATAGTCCCGCTCGGACATCGTTTCGACGAACTCGGCCACAAGGTCTGCGGCGAGGATCATGTCCTGGAGTAGCTTCTCTGATTCAGGCTGCATATATGAGCCGCTTTGATTCTTCGGCAATCTCTGCAAAGACAGGGTTACGAATCGCGTTCCGCTCGACGAGATCGACGTGACGACCGTAGAGCGACTCCAGTTCCTCAAGGAAGTCGAAATACTGTTCCGCCAATCGCATGCCCACCGGGGCGCCAAAGTCGACGAGCAAGTCGATGTCGCTAGTTTCTTGGTCGAAACCTCTTGTTCCGGCTGAGCCGAAGACCCAGAGTCGAGCAACGGCATATTTCTTGCATAGCTCTCGGAGTCGGTCTACGTTGATGTCCATCATCGTTCCTACCGAATAATGTATCCCGACTGAGGCGGATTACGCTTTGCCGCTTCAAAGCGCTTCCTCAAGGCTTCCGGCGCGTCCTTCCAATCGATCATCGGTTTCGAGAAGTCGAAAAAATCCTCTCGAATATTCGCGGACCAACCGAGTTTGTCGACCACGATCGATACGTGTTGCGACTGTCCTATTCTAATCTTGGTTAGGTCCGCCTTATTCGGGGCAGCGAAAGACGCGAACTTCTCGACCGACTGCGCCACCCAAATTCCCCGACGCCAAGGTGTGAACGACGATAAAACGCAATCGTCTACTTTAACATGGGCCTCGAGGGGTTCATCTACTGGGAAGCCGTTTGGAAATGTTTTCGTGGGGTCGTTGCCTATCGGGCCCCGATATACCTGGTTGAAGGCTCCTTCTCCGGACATCGTCGTGCCGCCGAGCGATACCGCCCGCCAAAGCAAGTTTTTCGAAGTGGGATCAAGCTTGCCGATCGGCAAGCCGCCGTTCTTCAACGCATCCATTTCAGCCCGGCTTAAGCTATGCCAAAAGCGAAAAACGGAGCCGTCGCCCCAAGTGCGCAGCAACGTGAATTCTTGTCGAGCCGCCTCACGCGTTAGGTAGTCGCGAAAGAACCTGCCTTCGAGTTGAAGGTCGGTGCACTCGCTGACGATGCGAGCGACTTCGCTGAACGGCAGCAGCCTACCCCTCGTGGTTACGTTTGCGACTTGTCGAAAATACTTTCGCGGAAACTGCTTGGCTCGCGACAACGACAACTCGACGGGTCGAACTGCGATCCATCCACCTTCGTCGGTGTACCTTGCCCGAACATCGTCACAGAATTGCGCAAGCGTTTTTCTGCCGTTCGTGGGCAGCGCTGACGCGCTGCCGAGCGCGATCATGTCGTCGCTGAGCAACGCGATCAGGTTGTTGCCCGTCTCTTCTGCAATCTCGACGAGTCCGGCGCCCGCCATGACCGTGAGAGGCTCGCGCTTGTCGGGATCTGTAATCGACTCCGTGATTTCTTCGAGGACCCTTTCATTGGGCATGCGGCTGTTCTGCCAACCCCATCGCATCCCCAGATATCCCTCGATGTTCAATTCCTTGTCAAGGCTGGTGCCTTTGGGCTCGCGGCTGTTCAGCGGCAACATCGGGTCGTTCAGCGGCATGAAAAACTCATTGAAATCCCGTTTGGTGCCGGCAACTGACACGCTGACTTTAACCTGCTTGCCGTCCACCATCCTCACTCTGGCGCTTCCCACATACTCGACCGAGTCTTTCCTCCTTGCCCACGTTTCGAGATCGGGCGCGATGCCTTTTGGGAGCTGATACTGATTACGGTTGGGATCGGCGGCAAAGGTAATCGACCCATGGTCGAGCAAGAACTCGAGTTGTTTGTCGCTGATCCCGGAGATCACTGCGCTTGCAAACCAATTCGATGGGTCGCCGTCGGTACGCAGCGCTTCCATCGCCTTGGCGCGCTCTTCGTATGCTGCCCAGTTCTTATTTGGATCGGGCATTGGTTCTTCACGTTCTCCGGCTAGGCGCCGCTGCAAATCGTCGAAATCGGGTCGAGGGAGCCTAAAGCGCTGGCGATGCTCCTCACGCCATGCGCGCAACCTGCCCGTGCGTTCTAGCCGCAGTTCCTCGGCCGACTGCTTGGACCTGTCGGTCGTTTCATAGAGCTGGTAGCCGTTGTCCGTGGCGCGCCACTCCAACTTGAGCTCGGAGGCGATTCGAATCATCACTTCGCGTAGAGGCGCACGATCGAATCGAAGCGCGACGATGTCCTCGCCAAATGGATCGACAACCGAAAGCGCAAACCGACCGCTCTTCGGCAGGCTAGACAAGGCTTGCAAAAGTGGCTGGCCGAATGTCGAATAGCTGATCTGGGCGTCCAGCCGTCTATCCGCGGCGAAGTCCGGCGCCTGCCACATCCAAACCGTCGCAATCAGGGCGACCATTCTCCCTACACCTCCATTAACTCGAAGTCTTTCTTCTTCTGGTGGTCGTGAACTTCGTCGACGTACTTGTGAGCCAGTTTGTCCACCTCAGACTCAAGCCGCTTGAGTTCGTCCTCGCTCATCTCTTTCGCCTTCTCGGCTTTTTTCAGATGGTCGATCGCGTCGCGCCGCACGTTTCGAATCGCAACGCAGCCCTCTTCGGCGCGTGCGTTAACCTGTTTGACGAGCTCCTTCCGACGGTCTTCGGTCATCTGAGGGATCGTCAGGCGAATCCCCATACCGTCGACGATCGGGTTGATCCCAAGGTCGCTCTTCTGGATCGCCTTCTCGATCGCCTGTGCTGTCGACTTGTCGAACGGCTGAATCAGCAGCTGCCTCGGCTCCGGCACGCTGATGTTCGCCAGCTGGTTGATCGGCATCATGGCGCCGTAGGCTTCCACCTCGATTCGATCCAGCATCGCGGGGCTCGCGCGGCCCGTCCGAATCGTCTGAAAATCGCGAACCGTAGCCTCGACGGCATGAATCATTCTGTCCTTAGCATCGGCGACATAGTCTTTCATGGCACCTGGGAAGTTACCCTAAGTCGTTCGTCGCCGCAAGTGAGTAAACTCCAAGCCACATGCCGAAACGCATTCAAGAGATCGTTGCGCACGACAGCGCCACGCCCAAGTTCGGAAACATCGAAAAAGGCGGCAGCGTCGTACTCACGACCGTCAACGACGCGCTCAATTGGGCCCGCACCGGCTCGCTGTGGCCGCTCACGTTCGGCCTCGCGTGTTGCGCCATCGAGATGATGAGCACCGTCGCCAGCCGATTCGACATCTCCCGATTCGGCAGCGAGGCATTCCGCGCCACGCCCCGACAGGCCGACGTCATGATTGTCGCCGGCCGCGTCAGCAAGAAGATGGCGCCCGTCTTGCGTCAGATCTACGACCAAATGCCCGAGCCGAAGTGGGTGGTCAGCATGGGCGCTTGCGCCTCTTCCGGCGGCGTATACAACAATTACGCCCTCGTCCAAGGCGTCGACCAAGTCGTGCCCGTGGACGTCTACGTCCCCGGTTGTCCGCCCTCGCCCGACGCCCTTTTGTACGGCCTGCTAAAGCTCCGCGAAAAAATATCAAACCGAAGCTTCCCAATCATCGAACTCAAGGCGCGCGAGCAAGAGAAGGTCAAGTCCTAATGCCCGAAGTCTTCAAAGACGTCGTTCGGCCCATCGTCTCCGGATTTGCCCTAACGTTCAAGCGACTAAAACGCGACAAATCCACGTTCGCATACCCCGAAGTCAAGCGCGAGTCCTATCCCCGCACACGCTGGCGCCACGTTCTCGCCCGTTACGAAAACGGATTAGAAAAATGTATCGGCTGCTCCCTTTGCGCTGGAGCCTGCCCGGCGCGCTGCATCTACGTGGAGTCGGCGGAAAACACCGACGAAAAGCGCTATAGCCCCGGCGAGCGCTATGCGGTCCGCTACGAAATCAACATGCTCCGCTGCATCTTTTGCGGTTTCTGTCAAGAGGCTTGCCCAACAGGAGCCATCGTCCTCCGCAGCGACTTCGAACTTTCCGATTTCGACCGCGAAGACTTCGTTTACACAAAGGAAATGCTCCTCGAGCCGATGGTTTCCGTCCGCGACAGCTAAGGATCCACAAACAAAGTCTTATCGTTCGTAAATGTCACCGCGCCCGGCGCGGATTTCCGCGGCTTCCTGACATACTTCGCCAGCGTCACCGTAACCGGCACATGCCCCGCATGCTTCTGATTACTATTCTTCGCCGCAATCTTCGCCGCGCCCAAAATCGCCGACTGGGGAACGCGCTCAGGCTTATTGCTAGTTTTCAAAACAACATGCGACCCATGAGCCCCACGAACATGCAACCAATAGTCGTTCGGCTTCGCGATCCGCGTCGTAACATAGTCGTTTGAAGTCGCATTCTCGCCCCACAAAACCGCATACCCTTCAATTTCCGTCTCCCTAACCCGAAATCCCTCATGCCGTATTTCTCGCTTTTCGGGAGGCATCTGCTCGCGCAACATCCCCGATTCTCGCGCTTTCTCGGCAATTGCGCTCGGGTCTTCTTCTAACGAATCCAACCAACCCGAAATCAGCTGCAACTCCTTCCGAGTCTCCTCCGCCTTACTTCCCAAATCCTTCGCCGCACTCTTTGCCTTCTTCGCCTTCGAAAAATACCGCTCCGCATTTTCTACCGCCGACTTCTCCGGATTAAGCGAAATCGAAACCGGATTGCCCTCGTAATCTTCC
>JAICGT010000121.1 GCA_025922995.1 Fimbriimonadales bacterium | reverse complement strand
GCCAGGATTTGCACCTCGGGCGAAAATGATACCGAACACTGCGGTGCCATGAGCGCCCGAAGGCGGGCCGGCAAGCACAATCGGCGGCTTATGCGTGAACTCTTGGTGGGTGGTCCTTAGCTCGGTATCCCGAGCCATACCTATAACGCCTTCACCCGAGTAGCCATTTGGGATGCCGCCGGTCAACGTTTCGAGGTTGTTGGTGCCGTGGAAGTTACGCGCGATATCCATATCCGGCTCCATCGGACCCCAGAGGTCCATCCAGAGAACGGCGTCCATGCCCGCGGCTTCGACGAGTTGATCGGGCGTTAGAGTCGCCTCGATCAACTGACCACCGGGTAGATACTCGTGAACGATGCCGCCAATGTTCCGAATCAAGCGGGCGGCGACATCTTTGTTCTCGGGTGCCCTGTCGGTCAGCAGAATCGAATAGCGAGCCGTGCCGAGCGTGTTAGACAGCAGCCTTTGGCTGACGTTCGGATCGATTCGGAATGCGGGGTCGTAGCTACCAACGTACCGAACGAAGTTCATGTTTTGGACGGCTTCGCGGGTCTCGGTATCCATCCGCACCACATAGGCGTTGTTCGGAACGTAAGAGACGATCGTTCCGCCCGCTTCTCGAATCGCCTTGCGGTAGGGCTCGAGCGATTGGGTCTCGAATTGGACCACGAAAAGCTCGCTTCCGGCCGGCGACTTCAGTCGGCTGGGGAGGTTGGGTACCGATTCCTTCGGATCAAAGGACTGGTACCAGAATTCAAGCGTCGTCTTCGCCTCCGCCGTGCGTTGAACGCTTGTGCCGTCAAGGCTGACGGCGTAAAGGTCTTTGCCTCCCTCGTTCCAGAGCGCGATTACTGCGGCTCCGGCGAGGTCTAGTGTTCGCAGATGCGACACCTTCGACTTAGTTGTATGAAATGGGGTGCCCTGGAGCGACAACTCGGTGCGGCCGTCGACGGTCTTAACGTCGATTCCGCTCGAGCCGGCAAGCATGGCTCCAGCGACAATTGCTGATAGCATGAAGTTCAAACCTCCGTTTGTATTTCGAGGTTGGCCTACGCAGAGCGAAAAGCCAACGAATAGGTTCTCTAACCAATGTAGCTCAAATTCGACCAAATTCTCCGATTTCCTGCCACAAAAACAGACTTTTTCGACAATTCTTCTTGTCATGCAATGGAGCCGCGGGTCACCTCGTATAAGAAAATCGAGAGACTTTGGTCCCTCGGCATGACAATTCCACCCGATATTGGTATACTTTGCGGGATGGACGTCTGCCCTAAACTATGGGCAGATGGCAGTTGTTTCGGTTGGCGAACGGCGCTTTCTGAGGCGGAGGTTAACATTGGATTACTCCCCTCGAGCAGGATGCGACAAAGCCGGCCGACAGGACTACTCTCAAGGAGGAGTACTCTAAATGAATAAAACACTAAAGCTCGCCTTCAGTGCGTTGCTCGGTGCGGCTATGGTCGTTCCGGCTTTTGCACAGGGCGAACAGTTCCCTGACGTGCCCGAAAATCACTGGGTGTATCAGGCTCTTCTCAACATGAAGAACGAGGGCATTCTCGTCGGTTATCCCGATGGAATGTTCCGAGGCGGCCGCCCCGCGAGCCGCTATGAACTCGCCGGCGCGATCAACGCCGCTTTCCAGAAGCTCAAAGGCATGATCGGCGGCCTCCAGTCGCAGATCGATGCGCTCAAGGGCATGACCGGACAGGGTGGAGATCCCGAGGTTATGGCGCAGATGCGCCGGGAACTCGATGCCCTCAAGGCACAGATGGATTCGATGGCCCGCTACGGTGATGACATCGACGCCCTCAAGCGAATGGCAGCCACCTTCGAGCGAGACCTCGCCGCCATAGGCGTCGACGTCGAAGCTATGAAGCGTGACATGGCCGACCTCGCCGACCGAGTCGGCGCCCTCGAGCGCCACAAGCCCGCCATCGACGTCCACGGTGACGTCAACATGGTGATGCACGCCGGACACCGATCCAGCGGCCTCGTCGGCTTAACGCAGGATATCCGTCTCACGGGTCTTCCCAGCGGCGGCGGCGGCATTCGAGACCTCGCGTTCGGTCACGAGCTAGCGCTCGAGATCAGCGGCACCAACGAAGCCGGCCCTCAGTGGCACGGCACAGTTGTCGTTGGCAACCTAGTGGGCGCCCTATACGGCAACCAGAACGTGATCAACGTTGCTGCTCCGTGGATTGAGAGCAGCGAGACTGTCTACATTCATGACCTGGTCGTCAACTTCGGCACCAGCTTGATCGGACAGGGTTTCGGCGTCGAAATGGGTCGCATCGGCCACCAGGCCGGTTCGTACTTCATGGAGCGACAGGACACCACGCCTTACTTCGAGAACGATCGATGGGACGATGGTAACTACTACTTCGATGGCGTTAACCTCGGCTTCGACTGGGGTGCGCTCGATCTGAACATCTACGGTGGCAAACCCAGCAACCAGACCACGGTCGGTGGCGGACCTTTCCGTCAGATGACCGCCGGTTTGGCGCAGGGCGTCAACCTTCCTCCGTTCGTGTTCATCGGAGCAGGCGAAATGTTGGTCAACCAAATGTTGGGCGCTGATCTTGGTATCGGCCTCGGCAGCTCTGGCGACATCATGCTTCACTACATCTTCCTAGATGGACCTGTCACACCGAGCGGTTACAACCGCGTTACCGTGATGGGTGGCGAAGTTAATTTCGACATCGGCAACAACATCGGGCTCAACGGCGGCTTCAGCCAGACCGACATGGGCCTGAACAGCACCGACGTTATCAGCGTCGACAACGCTGCTTGGTGGGCAAAAGCTGCCCTCGCATTAGGCAGCCTCGACATCAACGTTGGCTACCGCTCGATCGAGCCCAACTTCGGCGCCCCGGGCGCATGGGGTCGTGAGGGAGTCCTTTGGAATCCCGTCAACGTCGAAGGCATCCATGGGGATGTGATGTTCGACCTCGGCAACGTAGGGGCCAAAATCGGCGCCTACCACATGGAGCCCGTGATCGGCGCTACCGTTCAAGGCAGCATCACCGAGTACACAGGCATCAACGCCGAGCTCAACTTCAACATCTTCAGCAATTGGGCAGCGATGCTCGGTTGGGAGCATGTGACGTACGATCAGGCCGGAGGCGACGCCGAAATCAACTGGTATCGCGTCGGACTCAGCCAGGATATGGGCGGAGATTCGAAGCTCATGTTCAAGTACGAGATGAGCAACTACGAGATCGGTGGAACGGACCTCGCCAAGGGCGGGTTCTTCACCACCCAGTGGTCGAAGAAGTTCTAAGCCTCGCTTAGAGAAAGACCATAGAAATCCGGCCGGTCTTCGGATCGGCCGGATTCTTTTCTCGCCGGCGGTGCCGACGTATCAGGTACATTCCGTAGCCGTCGCGCGGCTGTAGCTTAATGGTAAAGCCCCTGCCTTCCAAGCAGGATACGCGGGTTCGATTCCCGCCAGCCGCTCCACCCTAAAGCGGCAGGCGGACGCGGAACGTGCTTCCCCTGCCGGGCTCGCTGTCGATCTCAACCTTTCCGCCGAGGCTCTCGGTGATGTGGCGCACGATTGCCAATCCCAAGCCGGTGCCGCCGGTTTCGCGTGAGCGCGCGGCGTCGACGCGATAAAAGCGCTCGAAAATCCTCGGCAAGTGCTCAGCGCCGATGCCGATTCCCGTGTCTTGCACTTCGAGGACGGCGTGCGGGCCGTCCTCGTAAACGCGGACCTTTGCGCCGCCGGTGTTGGTGTAACGGATAGCGTTTTGCAGCAGGTTCATGGCGACCTGGATCACGCGCGGTCGGTCGCCCAAGGCGACGAGCGATTTGGGCGAGTCGATCTCGAGCGTCAGGCCCTTCGTCGACGCCGGCTGCTCCATTTGCTGCACCGCGTAGCGAGCGATTTCGGCAAGGTCGATTTCCGACTGCGCCGCAGGCTTCGCCTCAGCCGAAGCCAGGGTGAGCAGGTCGTCCGAAAGAAGCGTCAGCCGGTCGACCTCGGCGATGATCTTGTCGAGGTAGCGGTCGCGGTCTGCGGTCGTTAGGCCGGGATCGTCCTCGATGGTCTCCGCCATCGCCCGCATTGCGGCCATCGGCGTGCGCAGTTCGTGGCTGACGTTGGCGACGAAATCACGGCGAACGGTTTCGAGGCGTCGGATTTCCGAAACGTCGGCGATCCAGAGCGCCACGGCGTCGTCCGCGACTCTGAGCGCTTGCACCCGGAGGTTAAGTTGATCAGGGTAGTCGACGGCGAGTTCGCGACTGATCGGCGACTTTGCGTGCGTATGTAGCGCCTCGTCGACCAGCGCGGTAAAGCCCGGGCTCAGCGCGACGTGATGAAGGTTCATTCCCGCCAACGCCGGCGCCTTGAACAGCGTTCGCGCCCTGGCGTTTGCGAACCGGACCACGCCATCGGCCGAGCAGACGACGATTGCTCGATCTACGTGGTCGATGATCGTGTCTTTCAGTTCAGACTCGCCGTCACCGTTCTCACCCTGAATCTTTGTGCCGGATGGGGGGCTCGAGTTCGAAGTGCGTTTGCCGAGCAGATGGTCGGCGGCAAGGAGGAAAATGCCAAGCCCGAGGAGGGCGTTGGAAGCCGCCTCGTGCAGCCATCCGAGATACGTTGCGAGCAGCACAGCGGCCATCGCGACGATGACGATCGCTTGCTGATTCAGGCGCGGACTCTTCGGCACACAGGGATTGTGGCGTAGAATCCGCTTATGATCCGCTCGACGACGGTTATCGGTGTGCTCCGCGATGGAAAGGTGGCGGTCGCCGCAGACGGCCAAGTGACCCTGGGCGACCAAGGAACGATCCTCAAGCACACCGCGAGGAAAGTTCGGCGCTTGGCAAACGAACGCGTTATCGCCGGCTTCGCGGGAAGCGTCGCCGACGCGCAGGCG
>JAICGT010000120.1 GCA_025922995.1 Fimbriimonadales bacterium | reverse complement strand
TGCACTGCATGCGGACTGCGGCGGCACTTGGAATCAAGAGCACGGCGAGCATGATGTTCGGTCATGTCGAAACTCATGAAGATCGCGCAGAGCATCTTGGTCGAATACGCGACTTGCAAGACGAATGCGCGCCGTTTCGCGCTTTTATTACCTGGAGTTTTCAGCCGGAGGACACAAACCTTCCGATCGATCGCAAAGCGAGCGGTTATGAGTATTTGCGCACGCTCGCAGTCAGCCGCATTTTCTTGGACAATATCGACAATATGCAGCTTTCGATTCTTACGCAGGGCCCGAAGATCGCGCAGATCGGACTTGGATACGGCGCCAACGATTTTGGTTCGGTAATGATCGAAGAGAACGTGGTTTCGGCTGCGGGCAACAAGTTTATTGTCGATGCCAGCGAGTTCGAGAGGCTGATCGTCGACGCCGGATATACACCGAAGCGCCGCAACACACGCTACGAATTGATCTAAATGAAAGCGCTGATTCTTGCGGGAGGGAAGGGGTCGCGGTTGCGGCCCATTACGTTTAGCACTGCCAAGCAACTCGTTCCTGTTGCGAACAAGCCGGTTATCGAATACGGCATCGAGGCAATCCGCGAGGCGGGAATTTCCGATTTCGGCATTATCGTCGGAGACTCGCACGCTGAAATCGAAAATGCGCTGGGCGACGGTTCGCGGTGGGAAGCGAAATTCACTTACATCCCGCAAGTCGCGCCCCTGGGGTTGGCTCACGCCGTAAAGACCGCCAAGCCTTATCTGCAAGATGACCGCTTCATCATGTACCTGGGCGACAATCTGATTAAAACCGGCGTTGCGGGATTAGTCGAAGAGTTTAAGAACGACGCATTCGACGCATCGATCCTTTTAACGCGGGTGCCTAATCCGGAAGAGTTCGGAGTTGCCGAGCTCGACGGCGACCGCGTTGTGCGCTTAGAGGAAAAGCCCAAGCAGCCGAAAAGCGACTATGCGTTGGTCGGTGTTTATTTATTCGGTCCGTCTGTTTTCGATGCCATCGATGTTCTGCAGCCCTCGTTCCGTGGGGAATATGAGATCACAGATGCGATTCAGGGGCTGATCGACGCCGGCAAGAACGTTCGGAGCCATATTGTCACCGGTTGGTGGAAAGACACCGGCACCGTTCAAGCGATGTTGGAGGCGAATCGACTCATTTTGGAATCGATGTCGCATTCGATTAAAGGTGAAATTCAGGACTCGGAAATCGACGACACGGTCAGTGTCGGCGAAGGCGCACGAGTTGTCTCAAGCTGCATTCGCGGCCCTGCGATTATCGGCCCCGGTTGCGTCATCGAGCACGCCTACGTCGGGCCGTTTACCTCGATCGCAGCGGGCGTGACGCTCAAGAATGCAGAGATAGAGTATTCGATCGTCATGGACGATTGCCGAATCGAAGACGCCGGACGAATCACCGGTAGCCTCATCGGCCGCGGCGTAAATGTGACGCGCGCGGCTCGAAAGCCCGCTTCTCTCGGGCTCGTATTGGGCGACAACTCTTCGGTAACTCTGCCCTAGATCTTGCCGAACTTATAAATGCGGATGTAATTATCATCGCCGCATGCCACGACATATGCTCCGTTCGCGACCCATGCGATGGGGCTGCCGGTGTAGCTCATGCCTTCAAGTTTCGCCACTCGCGCAAGCGCTTTCGTATCCCAAACGCAAACAGTTCCGTCTGTCGAGCTGCTGACCGCAAACCTGCCGGCGTTGTCGAAAAGCACTTTCGTTACCCAGTCGCCGTGTCCGCGCAGATAGGAAATGCGCGATTTCTTTTGCATATCCCAAAGTCCCAGCATGCCGTCTCTTCCTGCCGAAAGCAGGCGTGTGCCAGCAGCGTTGATATCGACGTCGTTCACGCCGAATCCCGGGTGTCCGCCAAGCGTGTATGCGGGCTGAAACGTCTTGGCATCGTAGACGACAACGCCATTATTCAGCGTTCCTGCCACAATTCTCAGCCCCTTATCGCCGTATCGCGTGCCGTAGATGTTCGCGCCTTTTCCTAAAATCGTGGCGACAGGCTTCCCCATTTTGGCGAGGCTCCAGACCTTCGAAGAGTCGTCGTCGCTGGTGCTGATGACGCGCGTTCCGGTTGCGTCGAACCACAGCGCATTAATCGACCGCAAGTGCGCGCCTTTCACGGAACTGATCACTGCGCCGGTCTTTGCGTTCCAGATTCGGATTTCCGCATTTTCCGATCCGGTTGCGATGCGGTCGCCCTTTGGGCTCCATGCCACGGCACGACACGGGAAAGTGTCGCCGGCAAGCGTCAGATTGGTTTCGCGAGTATTCGCGTCGATGATTCTAACCGTGCGATCCGGCAGCGCTGCCGCAAAGAGCGTGCCCGTCGGTGCGGCGGCGAGCGCCAGGCCCTCTTGCCCGAGCATCGCGCCGGCCGGCGTTAAGCCGTAGGCGACCTGCCCGGCCATAGTTGTAATGAGAAGAGTTGCGATCATAAAATCCTCCTGGATTGTTGGGTTGCGCCGATCCTGACGCTCTTTGTTTGGACGGGCTAACCTGCCGCAGGTGTCGCTGAGGTAAACAGGACGCGTGCAGGTAACCGGTTGGACCATCGACATCGCTCGCGAGCAATCGCTCTCGGAAACAACCCTCAGAGATTGGCTTTCGAGGTCGAGCCGGGCTGGATACGACGCCGTTGGGCTATATCTGGAGCACCGGTATGCATTCCCTTCCGCCCCGCAGGCAGCAGCCCCTGGCAGCCTAACTCCGGCGGTTGCCGCGTCGCTCGTCGCCGATTCTCCGGTGCGCGTTGTGCCGTTTCTGAACACGCTCGGCCATATGGAGGGCTTCATGCGCAGCGAGGGGCTGCAGTGGCTGAGCGAAGGCCACTCGGATGGCTCGGCGCAGATGTGCCCGTCGCGACCGAAGTGCGTCGAGTTTGCCCGGGGCCTTGTTTCGGATGCCATGGAGGTGTTCACCGACGAGTGGGTTCACCTAGGCGGCGACGAGACCCGACAATTGGGCCAGTGCTCTCTTTGCGAGCCCCGCGCGCTGGAGGTTGGCAAGGCAGGAATTTATGCCGAGTACTTCGCGCCGCTCTGCGAGTGGATCCTTGCGCAGGGCCGCAGGCCATGCCTATGGGCGGACATGCTGATCGAGCACCCATCGGTGTTGGAGCAGCTTCCGAAAGAAACGATCCTTTTCGATTGGCACTACCACCAATCGCCTATCGAATCCTCGAGAAAGTTTCGAGACGCGGGCTTCGACGTTGTCTGCTGCTCGGCTGTTCGAAGCTACGACTCGGCCTGGTGCCATCTCGACGCAACCTACGAAAATATCGATGCCCACTACGACGCTGCGACGGAATTGGGAGCGCTGGGAGTCATGGTAACCACGTGGGAATTCTCGTATTTCACAAATTACTTTTCGACTCTCCCGATTATTTTTGCGGCGGGTCGTCGACTTCGCGGCGAGGAGTGGGCCGACGCCTTGTTAGCGGAAGGCGGCGAGGAGTTTGTCGCCATGGCGGAGATCGTCGGAAGGCAGATCGAAGACACGACTCCATTCCTTGCTGCCGGACAATGGAGAAAGATACGCCAAAACATGGTATTGAGCCAGGATCCCTTCGGCTTGTGGCGCGTTTGGCGGCACGAGGCATGCGGAGAAATCGGCGCGCGAATCATGGAGTTGGCTTCAGGCGTGCAGGCATCGTCTCCGGAATATCGCTATCCAGCGGATTTTTATCGGCTCTGTGTCACTTGGGTGTGTCGTTGCGAGGACGCGTATCATCAATACGCGGCAGGCGATTTGCGCGAGGCATCCGCGCGGCTGCGAAAGGCGTCGGAAGTTTTCGACGCGCTGGTCGATTGGATGGGCTACTTTGCATCACTCGGTGGTTCTCTGGGAGACGTGCATCGTGCTGTCCGTTTAAAAGCGCGAGTCGTCGAAGTCGCGAATGCCATCGATGCTCTCCGCGATTACCGGCCGGCGTTCGAAGTGCTTTCACATCCTGCTTATGTGCCCGGCGATCAGGCCGCCTGGCGCACCGGGCAATATTAATTCGCGACTATATTAACGATCTTGCCCGGAACGACAATGAACTTGCGAATCGTTTTCCCTTCGAGCGCATTTGCAACCTTTTCGCAATCCAACGCGCGACGCTCGAGTTCTGCCTGATCGATATCTTTTTCAACGACGACAGATCCGCGTAGCTTTCCGTTGACCTGAACCGCAATCTCAACTTCTGATTTAACGAGCATGGCGGGGTCGAATTCCGGCCAGGCGGCATTCAAGGTGAAGCCCCTTTGCCCGATCCGTTCCCATAACTCATCGGCCGAATGCGGCGCCATTGGAGCGATCAGCAGAATTAGGCTTTCGATTGCTTCATCGAGCGCCGGCGAGGCTCCTTCATGCGTTCGCGCGAATTCCGTAATTCCATTTGAGAACTCCATCAGCGCCGCAACCGCCGTGTTAAAAGAGAACTCATCGAAGTCCGACGTCACCTTCCGGATTGTCGCGTGCGTCAGATATCGCAGTTCGGTCTCCTCCTTGGCCAGATCGCCGATCGTCGAGCGCCAATCCGGGTTGCGCCGAGGCGCGTATTCGCTGACTAGCCGAAAAACCCGGTGCAAAAAACGAACCGCGCCTTGCACGCGCTCCTCGGACCATTGAATGGTTTGCTCGAACGGCGCTTCGAATAATTCGTAAATGCGCAACGCGTCGGCGCCGTAACGCACCGCTGCCTCTTCGGGCGTTACGACGTTGCCCTTCGACTTGCTCATTTTCTCCCACCGCCAGAAAACGTCTTGCTTCGGCATCTCCTCTGCTTCCTCGTAAGAGAGCATAATTCCGGGCTCGCCGATTCTCAGCGTTTCGTTTTCATTGGGTGTGCGGAACGGAGTCGGCGCTAGCAGCAT
>JAICGT010000119.1 GCA_025922995.1 Fimbriimonadales bacterium | reverse complement strand
TAAAACTTCCGGAAGAAATTCGAACCGCGTTGCGAAGCGGCAGAATCTCGGAGGGCCACGGCCGCGCTCTGCTGCGGTTTGAAACCGACGCCGAACGGCTTGTCGTTTTTGCGCGGATCAATGAAAAGAACCTCTCGGTCAGAGAAGTCGAAAGGCTCGCTCAGGCGGGCGTCAAGCAAAAGAGAGAGAGGCAACAAAACCCGCAAGCCGACAGCCTTTCGACAGCATTGAGCGAGCGATTGGGCTCGCCTTCGCGAATTATCCGCAAGTCGAAAGGCGGTCGGATTGAAATCGAGTTCTTCGACGACGACGATCTGTCTCGAATCCTCGAAGACCTCGGCGTTTCCGACTAATCCGACAGGACGAAGGTGATCTTTAGCGTCACGCGATATTCGACGATCTTGCCGCCTTCCACCTTTACTTTCTGTTCCTTGACCCAGGCACCCTGGATATTCGTAACGGTTTGCGCGGCTCGTTCAATACCCTGGCTAACGGCATCGTCGAAACTCGTCGGCGACCCAGCTGTGACTTCGATAACTTTTGCAACTGACATATTGTCCTCCATAGTGTAGAGCCTTTGGGCACATGCCCGCCGAAACCTTACCGCAGTCGGTATGCTCGATGTAGCAACGGCCATGGCGAAGATCATCGACGAATCCGATATCGATCCCTCTCCGATTCTTGCTCGCAAGGTCGGCATCATCGGCTTCGGTTCCCAAGGCCACGCGCATGCCCTCAACCTCCGCGACAGCGGGGTGGAAGTGCGAGTCGCGTTGCATTCCGGGAGCAAAAGCGTGGATCGAGCCGAGCGCTTCGGATTCTTAGTGACAAACGCCGCTACGCTCGCGGAGTGGGCTGATGTCTTGGTGTTTGCGGTGCCTGACGTTGCGATGAAGGAAGTGTTCGAGCCCCTCGCATTGCGCACGGGGCAGACTCTCGTTTTCCTGCATGGTTTTGCGATCCACTTCGGCTTGATTGTCCCTGCCGAAAACGTCGATGTGGTGCTCGTTTCGCCGGCCGGCCCCGGCCCTGGATTGCGTGCGGAGTTCTTGGCCGGCAGTGGATTTGCGTCGTTGTGCGCCGTCGCCCAAGACGCAACCGGCAGCGCGAAAGAAGTTGCCCTCGCATACGCAAAATGCGTGGGCTGCGCAAAAGCCGGTGTCATAGAAACCACGTTTCAAGAGGAAACCGAAACCGATTTGTTCGGGGAGCAGGCTGTGCTCTGCGGCGGGCTGCCGGAGTTGATAAAGGCTGGTTTCAAAACGCTTGTCGAAGCGGGATATCAGCCGGAGGTCGCCTACTTCGAGTGTCTGCATCAAGTCAAATTAATTACCGACCTCATTTATGAAGGTGGGCTTACTTGGATGCGAAAGTCGATTTCGGGAACCGCAGAGTGGGGCGGATTCACTTCCGGACCCAAAGTGATCGGCGAACAAACAGAAGCCGGAATGAAGTCGGTTCTAGAAAATATTCGCAGCGGAGAATTCGCGCGGCAATGGATGGCGCAGTACGAAGCCGGCTCGCCCGATCTACAAGAAATGCGAACTGATGAAGCCGACCTCGTGATCGAAGCAGTCGGTAAATCATTGCGGTCGAGAATGCCTTTCATCGACGAAAAATGAAGGACTACAAACTGTACGTCTTCGACATGGACGGCGTGCTTTTTCGTGGCGACGAGCCCACGCCCGGCGGCCCTGAAATCGTAAGCGAAATTGCAGACGGTGGTGCGATCATCCGATATCTCACAAATAATTCAACGCGCACTCGCCGCGACTACGCTGAAAAACTTTTCGACATGGGCTACCCGGCGGAGCCCGCAATGGTTTACACGTCGGCTGCCGGCGCAGCCATCTTCTTGGGACCAACATCGGCATTCGTTGTTGGCGAGGATGGCCTGCGCCGAGAACTCACGGACATCGGCTGCCGGGTCGTCGACGATCGGCCGTCGGATTGGGTCGTAGTAGGCGCGTGCTGGGGTTTGACCTACGCCATGATCGACGAAGCACAGTGGCGAATCCGCCAGGGCTCGCGATTTCTGGCGACGAACTTGGACAGCACCTATCCGATAGAGGGAGATCGCGTTCGCCCCGGAGCCGGTGCCGTCGTCGCGGCTGTGCAGACCGCGGCCGAACAAACTCCCGAAATCGTCATCGGCAAACCGGGAACCACCCTATTGCGGATGATTTGGTCGGAGACAGAAGTGTCACCCGACCAGACCCTCCTGATAGGAGACCGCATCGACACCGACATTGCCTGTGCCGTCGCTGCAGGATGCGACTCGGCACTGGTGCTCTCGGGAGCATCGACTCAAGCCGACCTGAGGGACTCGCAGATCCGCCCGACCTACATCTACGGATCGGTCGCCGACCTTTAATCGAGTTCTCGCGTGGACTTGTCTCCGCCGTTTGCACGAGCAGTTTCGGCAAGCTTCTCATACCGAAGCTGTAACTCCTCGAGGTCGGCAGGCTCGATCTCCTCGAGATCCAACAGCTGGTTATCCGCCCCTTCGCACGAACGTATGAGCTCGTCCAGCTTCACCTGCAGTGCGCGCGTGTCCCTGTTTTGTGTGCTCTGCATCAGGAAGACCATCAGAAAGGTCGCGATGGTCGTTCCAGTGTTGATGATCAGCTGCCACGTGTCGCTGAACCCGAAAATGGGCCCGGTGACCGCCCAAACAAGAACGATAGCCACCGCCAGAGCGAACGCGTGTGGGCTGCCCGCCAAGTCGGACGTGCGCTTCGAGAGCCGGGAGAAGAAGCTGGTCTTGCCTTTCATACATCAGTTGATACGCCTTATGGAGTAGAACTACATCATGATTATGCTGATGGCTATCGCGGCGCTCAGCGACGACTGCTGCGCGTCGATGAAAGATTTCACCAAAGACCCCGCGTTTCGAGCCGAGCACCTTTCACCCGAGAACATCGACTTCGTGCCCCAACACGGCAAGATGGCCAAGGTCAAGGTGCCCGGCGGCGCCGAAGCAAACCTGTTTATCGTCCCGCCGAAGGAAGGCGGCAAAGCCGCCGTCGTGATGATTCACGAATGGTGGGGCCTAAACGACCACATCAAACGCGAAGCCGAGAGGCTGCACGCCGCAACCGGCTACGGCGTGTTGGCAGTCGACATGTACGACGGCAAAGTTGCGACGACGAGCGACCAGGCCGGCGAATTCGTCCGGGCGGTAAACGACGAACGCGCCCACGGCATTCTGAAGGCGACTCTCGATGCCGCGAAGAACGGAAATGTCCTCGGCGGAGCCATGTCGAAAATAGGCACGATCGGCTACTGCTTTGGAGGAGGGTGGTCGTTCCAAGCAGCGCTCAAGAACGGTCCAATGGTCGACGCGTGCGTGGTCTATTACGGCATGCCCGAGACAGACCCGGCAAAGTTAGGCGGGCTGACCGCGCCGGTCCTCGGCATTTTCGGCAAGCAGGACGCCCGCCTCGGCCCGGAACTCGTCGGCACCTTCGCAAAAGCTATGGCGACTGCCACCAAGCCGCTGGACATTCGGATGTACGACGCGCCGCACGCCTTCGCGAATCCGAGCAATCCGAAATACGACAAAGTCTCAGCCGACAAGGCGTGGCACGAAACTCTGGCGTTTTTCGGCCGATATCTGTCGCACTAGGCACAAAAAATCCCCGCTTGTGCCGAGTGCCGACAGTGTTCCGGAACCCCGAACAAAGGGTCAGGAGCAGCCGAAATCCTTCGACAGATTTCGAGCAATCTCCTCAAGCATGAAGCTTGTCGGCTCCGAACAACTTGAAGCAATCCCGTACACAGCAGGGACCTCCATATTATAACGCCGCCCACGCGGATTTGGTCGCCGAAATCGCGAATTTCACCCGAAATACCAGGAAAGTCTTGCAAGGCGAACGTCGCGCTGCCGAGCTCAATTTGAGCTTTACGGTAGTCCGCGTTAGGCACTCACAAGCAGTTTCGTCGCGGCCGAAGTTGCAAACGTGGTAAGTTAAATTTTATGCCCACCGACCGTGGGCCGGGAGGGAACTCATGGCAACTCGCCATTTATTCGTCGTTTTCGCGGCAGCCGTAGCGGTTGCCGCCCAGTCACAGGGAACCAAGCCGCCCGCCGTGCAGATGCCCGGGGACAACGGCAAAGTGGGCGTGCCATATTCGATGGGAGCCAAAGGCGAAGAGCTCGTCTTTACGCTTGAAAAAGCCGAGTTCGCCGTGCGTGCATTCACCCATGACGACGTCATCATGGCCGAGGAGAACCAACGCCTGTTGATCGTTTCGTTCGCAGTACAAAACCCCGCTGCGGTAGATCGAGTGTTCAACGGTAGTTCCTTCAAATTCACCGTTGTCTCACCGGACGATCAAAACTACGTCGCGCCCGCCTACTCTTATCATCCTGAGCGATTGAATTGGATGGAACTCAGTCTGAAACCCGCGCAAAAAGTGCGTGCGTTTTTTGTTGTGCCGATTCATCCCAAGGGTGTCGTAAATAAACTGATCGTCCAGCGGGGCCAGAAAACTTCGGTACTGCGGTACGACTTGCGCGACAAAGTAAAGCCGTTCATGGGCCCCTTCGCTGCCGAGAACCAAATCGATGTTCTGGAGATCGGAAAAGCTAAAGTTGGCGTGCCGTTCGGGCTTGGCCCATACGACTACAGTATCGAAAAGGTCGAGGAATTGCAGGAGTCTGCCGGTTTCAAGGCTGGCGAAGGCAATAAACTGATTGTAACCACCGTAACAATCACCAATAAGTCGAAATACAAGCCTTCTTTCGGTCCGGGCATGGCTGTGCCTAAGATGTTCGATGAGAATGGCGAAGAGATGAACTTCTTAATGCACGCAAAAATGAGTAGCGCCGACGCGCCATCGCAATCGCTAATGGAACCGGAGCAAATGATTCGCTTTCGGTTCGTCTTCGAAGCGCCTTCG
>JAICGT010000118.1 GCA_025922995.1 Fimbriimonadales bacterium | reverse complement strand
CGTGGGCTTTTTGCTCATTGCGGCTTTCATCGTGATCACGGCATCGGCTTCCGAAAGGTCGTTCGCGACCGCCAACGGAGCGTGCTTTTCGCGGATCGCGCGTTCCAGGCGCGTTCTCGCGATGCCGTAGGCGAACACGCGGATGACGTTCGGCATCGGCTTGGGCTCCGGGCGAACCTCTTCGCGTTCGACCGGCTTGCGGCGTTCGGGCTGCTTGACAACCGGCTCCATCGGCTCGGGAGTCTGAGCCGCCTGGACGATTTCGACACGGCCCTCCGGCGTGCGCACGCGGATCTCGGGGCGCGGGGCTACGCCGCGCAAGACGAGGTCGACCTGCTTTTGCGCGTCGTGATGGATGGCGAGCTTGTCGTAGTCGAGAAGCTCGATAATGACATCGAATGTCGGAGGCGCCTTGCGCTCCAGCACGGTTTTCTGCGTGCCACGTCTCTTGGCTTCGTCGTCGGACAGGGTTACCGCCTGGATGCCACCAACGAGGTCGCACAGCGTCGGGTTGAGCATCAGGTTTTCGAGCGTGCGACCGTGGGCGGTGCCGACCAACTGCACTCCTCGCTCGGCGATGGTTCTTGCCGCATAGGCTTCCTGCTCGGTGCCGATCTCGTCGATGACGATGACTTCGGGCATGTGGTTTTCCACCGCCTCGATCATGACGCGGTGCTGTTCGCTCGGGTCGCTGACCTGCATGCGGCGAGCCGTGCCGATTGCGGGATGGGGGATGTCTCCGTCGCCGGCGATTTCGTTGGACGTGTCGACGATGACCACGCGCTTTGTAAGCTCGTCGGCGAGCATTCGGGCGACTTCGCGAAGCTTCGTCGTCTTGCCGACGCCCGGCTTTCCGAGAAACAGGATCGACTTCGATGTCTCGACGATGTCCTGGATGATGTCGATCGTGCCTTGGATCGCCCTGCCGACGCGACACGTAAGGCCGACCACACGCCCGTTCCTGCTGCGGATGGCGCTAATTCGGTGCAAGGTTCTCTCGATGCCCGCTCGATTGTCGCCGCCGAACTGGCCGACGCGCTCGGTTACGAAGGCGATGTCCGCTTCGCTGACAGGGTAGTCGTCGATCCGCTCGACCCGGTCGAAGTACCGAATCTCGGCGGGACGGCCGTAGTCGAGCACGATTTCGATCATGCGGTCGACATCCGGGCTTTCGCGGATATGGCGCTGTATAACGGGAGGGAGAACTTGCAGGAGATCTTCGAGTTCGTTGCTGTTAGGTTTCACGCTCTATCGGTGTTGATTCTAACGCTTTTCGGGCGCAAAATGACGCCAGAAGGCTACACAGTTTTCGACGTGCCTCGATGAGGGTTCGTATCGGCCAATCCGACGAACGAGCAGTGACTGTGTCATAATTTCGTTCCGCCCGAACGGGGCGAAGAAACCTATGGAAGAAGAAATGACCACTCCGGCGCAGGCTGACGACACCCCGGCAGCGCCACAACCCGAGCGGAAGGCAGCACAGGACTCCGGACCTGCGGCGCCCAGGGTGCGTAAGGACGACGACGAGGGCTCCGGGCCTCGCAAGATGGTGAACGTGGGCGGCGGCAAAGACGCGCGGGGCAGAAACCGGCGTCGCCGCAAAGTCAGCTACCTCACGGTCAACAAGATTTATAAGCTGGACTACAAGGACATCAGCCTGTTGCGCAGGTTCGTGAACGAGCAGGGCAAGATCGTGCCCTCGCGCCAGAGCGGCGCGACAGCCACCGAGCAGCGCATGATTGCCAATGCGATCCGGCGGGCGCGAGAGATGGCGCTATTGCCGTTTGTTTCAATCGATACCAGCGCAAACGAGCGAAGGCCCTACGGAGACCGCGAGCGCCGGCCCTATCGCCAGCGCGACAACCGAGACGAAGGCGGCTACGAACCTCGCTCGGAACGGCCGCGAGAACCTCGCGAAGAAGCCGCGCCGGCCGAGACCAGAGACGCGCCCGAGACAGCCACCGAGTAGCGGTGACCCCAGGCTTTGGACGAGCCCTTGCAGCCATGATCGGCGTCGCGGGGCTCGTTTTGATTTCCGGGTGTTCGAATTGCGGAAACTGGATGCCCCTTCGCGAGGGCAGGTCGTGGAGATACCTGATGCGGCAGGCAGCCGAAGTCGTGGAAGTCAAATGCGACCGGCGCGTCCGTGTCGGAGATAGCGACGGCTGGGTGCTCTCCGGCTTGGGAGGGGAGACCACGCTTGCTTGGGACGGCTGCATTTTGCGAGCGGGGCAACTGGGAGCCACGACATTCGATCCTCCGATAGCCATGTTGCAGGCAGATAAAGACGAGGTCAGTTGGAAGTACTCGGGCATGGTCAAGACTCGATCCGGAGCGAGCAAGGCCGATGTTGCCATCGTTCAGGAACCGTTCGAAATCGAGGGCGAGTCGAAGTCTGACGGCCGGCGCGTGACCCTCAGCTTCAAGACCGGCAAAGAATCGATCGAACTGGTGACGGTGTTTTCGCAAGGCGTCGGCATCGTTTCCCAGGAGCAGCGGAACGACGGCAGGACGGTGTCTTCGGTGCGATTGATGAACGATCGCGGATAATACGGCGCGTGGACAAAGAGAAGTTTGGGTTTCTCGACACCGACGAAGTGGTGGTAAAGAAGAGCCGCAAGTCGGACTTCGAGAAATCGGTCCTCGGGGGATGCGTGACGTTCTCGATCGCGAGCACCGCGCAGTTGGCTGCGGTGGCCATTCCGTTTTTGCTTGCGCGCAGCATCATGTCGTCTGACGACCTCTTCAAGGTGTTGGCGGTTTATCTCGTCGCCGCCGGAATCGTCGGGACTCTGTTTACAGTGCTTACGGGGTTGGCGGGGTTGTTCGGGAGCCTTGCGGGCTTGATCCCTGCGGCGACGTTTCTGTGGTTGCGGCTCGCCGACGCAGTTACCGGCCTGCCCGGCATCGAGGGCATGCAGCCTGCCGAATATCCCGCCGCTTATGCCTACATCGTGCCGCTCGTCTGCTCGGCCGTTTTGGCCGGTGATTTCGTCGGGGCTTTTTTCGTGCGAAGAACGTTAGCTCGTCGCCTGGGCTAGAACGAAGCGCTCGATTCCGGCAAGGTCCCTGCGCATCTCGACGTTCCAGTTCTCGAGGAGTCGTCGAACCGCGTCCGCCTGCCCAATTCCGAACTCGAGAGCCAGCCAGCCGTTTGGTTTAAGCACGTGCGCCGCTTGCTCGATGAGTTCAGAGATGGCTTCCAGACCGGTTGCGCCGGCATAGAGTGAGGAAGGCGGCTCCCAGTCTTTCACGGATGTTTCGACGCGCGGGTCGCCATCCGCTATGTAGGGCAGGTTCGAGACAACCAGGTTTACAGCATTTTTTTGGAAGGCTCGTAGAATGTCGGACTGTAAAAAACGCACCGAAGCGTTCAATTTGTCAGCGTTGGTTACGGCGACTTCAAGCGCCGCAGACGACGTGTCGGTCGCCAGGCATCGAACATCGTTTTCGAGGGCAAGCGTCACGGCGATGCAGCCTGATCCGGTGCCCACGTCGACACAGGTCCAACCAGGTTGCGCGATAGGGAGAACGGCCTCGGTAAGTAACTCCGTTTCCGGCCGGGGAATCAGCACCGCATTGGTGACGAAGAAATCCCTGCCGTAGAACTCTTTGTTACCGACGACATAAGCCAACGGCTCCCCCTGAATCCGCCTTGCTAATCCTGCGTCCGCTTTGCCGACGTCATCGTTGCTCAGGTCGCGACGACCGGTGCTTACGAGATCTTCCCGCGAGAATCCGAGAACCGATTCCAGGATTTGGCGCGCCTCCGGCCGAGGAATCTTGGCCGCTGCAGATTCCAGCCAATCCGAAACCGTCATCTACTTGGAATTTGCGACGAGCCGCTCTGCCATTTCCGGCACGATTTCGGCGATGATATGGATGCCGTCTTCCTTATGTTCCACGGAAATCACGCGGCCGAAGTCATAGCACTCCTGTACCAAGCCGCTTTTGTCGTAAGGAATGACAACGTCGACCGGCTGGAGCAAGCCGCGAATGACTTTGGTAATCGTTTCGTAAAGTTGGTCAACCCCTTCGCCGCCTGTCGCGCTTATGGCGACCGAGTTCGGTGTGTTAGCGACAAGGCCCCGCAAGATCGTACGGTCCGATAGCCGGTCGATCTTGTTGAAAACTGTCAGTATCGGCTTGTTCTCGGCACCGATTTCGGCGAGTGTCTCCATCACCGATTCTGCTTGGATTTCCCACGACGGATGGCTCACGTCGACGATGTGAATGAGAAAGTCCGAGTCCGTTACTTCCTCCAAAGTGGCGCGAAAGGCCGCCACAAGGTTGTGCGGAAGATTGCGAACAAACCCGACTGTATCGGTCAAGAACACGCTATATCCGCTTTGGAGCGCTACCTTGCGCGTAGTCGGATCGAGCGTCGCAAACAGCTGCGGATCGACAAATACGTCGCTATCGGCGAGCCGATTCATCACGGTGCTTTTGCCGGCGCTCGTGTATCCGACGAGGCTCGCGAACGGAAAAGGATTTTTGCGCCTGCTTTCGCGTTGGCGGCTGCGGATCTGGCGAACGTCGTCGATCTCCCTGTTGAGGTGGGCAATACGGTCTTTAATTCTGCGGCGGTCGGCTTCCAATTTCGTTTCGCCGGGGCCCCGCATTCCGATGCCGCCTTTCTGACGTTCGAACTGTGTGTATGCCGCGGTGATGCGCGGCATCAGGTAGGTGTATTGGGCTAACTCGACCTGGAGCTTTCCTTCTCTCGTATGGGCGCGTTGGGCAAAAATGTCGAGAATGAGTTGGGTTCGATCGAGGATGCGCTTCTTGAGCTCGACCTCGAGATTTCGAATCTGCATGCCGCTGAGTTCGCAATCGAAAATGACGACTTCCGACTCTGTATCGACGGCGGCGGCAAAAATCTCTTGAACTTTGCCGCTTCCTACGTAGGTGGCGCTCGTCG
>JAICGT010000117.1 GCA_025922995.1 Fimbriimonadales bacterium | reverse complement strand
CGGAGCGCCGTGGGCGCTTCGCTGTCTCGCGACGGCAAGTACCAGGTTTATGGATCCCGGCCCGCGGTCGGCGACGGCGATCTGATCTTGGTAGACCTCACGACGAATCGGTCGACGACGTACCCGCGAGGCACGTCGCAGCGGTTTACCCACGATGGCAAGTTCCTGATCTTCACCGTCGTGCCTGCGGAAGCCGATGTCGAGAAGGCCAAGAAGGAGAAGAAGAAGCCGGAAGAAATGCCGAAGAACTCGCTCACCATTCTCAACCTCGAGACAGGTGAGTCCAAAGTGATCGGCAGGGTTCAAAGCTTCTCGATCGCCGAAGAAGGAAGCGAGTGGATCGCCCTGCGGCTCGAGCCCGAACCCGCAGCGAAGCCCCCGACACCTCCGACGCCCGAAAAGCCGGAGCCGGAGGCCAAGCCAGAACCGGAACAAAAACCGAAGAAGAGAAGCGGACACGCCGTCGGCAAGGACCTGCTTTTGATCGAATTGGCAACGGGTCGAGAAATCAAGCTTTCCGACGTCTCCGACTCCGCATGGCAGAAGGGAGGTGTTGCGCTGGTGTACGCGGTTTCGACCAAAGACGGAACCGGTGACGGCCTCTTTCGCCTACTGCCTTCTTCCGGAGAAGCGATGGCTCTTGCGGAGGGCATGGCGATGTATAAGTCGATTTCGGTTCACGAAAACGGAAACGTTGCGTATCTAAGCGATTCGCGCACTTATGCGGAAAAGGCACCCGTGTGGGATATTTACTTGTGGCGTTCGGGCTCGCCTGTGAAGATGGTGGTCCAGGCCGATTCCGAGGCATTTCCGAAGGATTGGCAGACGACCGACCGCGGCGGCGTCAGGTTTTCGGAAAGCGGCAAGCGCCTACTGTTCGCCACCAAACTGAAGGAGCAGGAACCTGAGAAGAAGGACGAAACTCCGGCTGACGAAAAAGTCGTCGTCGACGTCTGGAACTGGCAGGATTCGCTCATACAGCCGATGCAGCTTAGGCGAGCCGCTTCGGTAAAGAATAAAACTTACGCGGCGATGTTGGATATAGGATCGAACAAAGTGCTGCAGTTGGAAACGGAGGAGATTCCCAACGTCAACATCGCAGATCGAGGCGATGGGGATGTCGCGATCGGCAGTAACAGTGACTCGTACGGGCCGATGGTGTCATATGACGGCACCTACACCGACTATTACCTCATCGACCTAAAGAGCAACAAGCGAACGCTTTTGCGACAGCAGTCTCGCGACGGCGTCCAACTGTCACCGGAAGGCCGATGGATGGCGTGGTTCGACTCGGAGAAGGGCGCGTGGTTTACGAGGCGTACAACGGCAGAGGCGCAAACGATAGAAGCGTCAAAAGGAATTCCGCATCCGCTGTTCAACGAACTACACGATTCGCCGAGTTTGCCGAATTCCTATGGGCTCGTCGGCTGGCGCGATGAGAATACACTCCTCGTCAACGACAACTACGACATTTGGCTGTTGGCCGCAGACGGCCGGAGGGCGCCGACAAGCCTCACAAAAGGGTGGGGCAGGGAACGCTCCATGCGCCTTCGCGCGACGCGCGTCGATCCTGAGGAGCGCTACTGGAAGCCGAGCGAGCCGGTTCTGCTGTCCGGAACAAATATGCGAACGAAGGCTACCGGCTATTTCAACTTGCTGCCGAACGGGACGATCGAGCAACTGATTTACGGCGATTACGATTACTCCTACTCGTCCAAGGCCGACGATGCCGATGTCGTCTTGATGACCCGCCAGCGGTTCGATGAGTACCCCGATTTATGGACCACAAACATGCGGTTTCAGGGTGCGGTCAAGCGAAGTGACATCAACCCGCAAATGCGAGATTATCTGTGGGGCACGGCGGAACTTACCGAGTGGATGTCCGATGACGGCGTGGAACTTCAGGGCGTCCTTTACAAACCTGAAAACTACGATCCCACCAAGAACTATCCGACGATGGTCTATTTTTATGAGAGGCTGTCGCAGCAGTTACACAATTTCTTCAGCCCTGGCCCCGGCAGCAGCTCGATCAGTATTCCGTTTTACGTTAGCCGCGGCTACGTTGTGTTTACGCCGGATATTCCTTACGAAGTCGGCTATCCCGGCGAAAGCGCAGAAAGCGCCATCGTTCCCGGTGTCTTGTCTCTCATCGAGAAGGGCATCACTGATCCGAGACGGATCGGTATGCAGGGACACAGCTGGGGAGGATATCAGGTAGTGCACCTTGTGACGCGCACAAACCTTTTCGCCGCAGCCGAAGCCGGAGCGCCGGTTTCGAACATGTTCAGCGCATACGGCGGAATTCGATGGGGCAGCGGGATGAGTCGACAGTTCCAATACGAAAAAACCCAGAGCCGAATCGGTGGAACCATCTGGGAAAAACCGCTGCAGTTCATAGAAAACTCACCTGTTTTTTGGGCGGATAGAGTTAAGACTCCTTTGCTCATGCTGCACAACGACCAGGACGGTGCGGTGCCGTGGTACCAGGGCATCGAGATGTACATGGCGCTCCGGAGACTCAATAAGCCGGTGTGGTTATTCAATTACAACGGCGAAGACCATGGGATCGCAAAGCGACAAAACCGCAAAGATTGGGCGATACGGATGCAGCAATTTTTCGACCATTATCTTATGGATGCGCCGCCGCCGAAATGGCTAACAGACGGCGTGCCCGCGGTAAAGAAGGGCGAAGACCTCGGTTTGGGAATCGGCGGCGGTTAACGCCAACTTGCCAGCGGCGACACCGATGTCGGCCGCGGCGATCCACCGGGTGAGAGCTGCACTACGATTGTCGCATCTTTGCGGCCGCCGACGTGCACGGCGAGCCGGCGGTATCCGACGTTCTTGTTCTCGCCAGCCTTTCCGGGGTCAGCCGTAACGACCGTGAAACGCGCGTCGGAAGGCGAGAGGATTCGCGCGGTAAGTGTTTTTCCGGCCTGCGTCAGGACGGCACGGTTTCCGTTCGCATTAATGTTGGCGCGTGTCATCATGATCCAGCGAATCTCGCCGTTGGCGCCGGTGATCTCGTCTTGGACGAGCAGGTCCTTCCTGTCGACAAGCTGAATGCCGCGTTTCACCGAATTAGCTGCGCCCCGGTAAGCTGCCGACATATCGATAATTGCGAATGGATCCGAGCTATTGAACGAAGTGCGCGTGACCTGATTGAGTCCCGCGATTCTCTGTTGCCGACGGCCAATCGTCAGCGTGTTGTGACTCTCTGCTTCGAGCCTGAAAATCTTCCAGCGTGCGCCGCCTTCCTTGTCGTCCCAATAGCCTGGAAGATTATAATTGTCCGGGCCCAGGTCGACGCCCCAGCGTACTCCAAGGGCATCGAAGACGAACGACCCGACATCTTGGTGGGCGTGTGACAGCGAGTTATCCCCGCCCTTCGCTCCGACAAACGAGGCGTTCGGGTCCGTCCATGAACCGCGCATGGAAAACACCTGTGAATTTCCGCCGAATGACCGATCGAGGGGGGCGTCGCTCGCTCCGCCGCGGCCGTCGTACCAAGCGATAAATAGCGGGAAAAAGCGGTATTCGTTGTTTAGCGAAGAAAGCTGTGGGCCGAGAATGTCCTTCAATCGCTCTCGCGTCCACCAAGCGTAAAACGGCTGATTAAAAGCACGCGATAATTCGAACATCGCGGGACTTACGTAAAAGTTCGGAGTTCCGTCTGCGTAATTATAAAACTCACCCGAAGTGCCCTGCATGTAGATCGGGAAATTCCCGGTTTTAGCGTAGAGCGAATCATCGAACACCGGGCGTCCGGGAAGGGCAGTTGCCAACGCGCGGTTGGCCAACGCGTGATAAGTAAAGCCGTAGTGCCAATATGCAGGTCCCTCGTGAGTTGCGCCGTCGGGGCGGTAAACGCGATCCGTTTTTTGGATAGCCTTGATGGCACGATCGATCAATGTGGCGGCAATCGTCGGCTCTTCGTCGGCGACTGCAAGAGCGGCGATGATGATGCCGCCGTTGACTACTTCGGTCCAGTTGTTTTCTCCGGACATCCACATTTGCGCCTTTTTACTTTGGTGGTCGAGGGCTACCTTCAATCCCTTATCGACGATCGCTTTTCGCACAACCTGCCTCTGGCTGCTCGACATCGCATCGTAAAGCCAATCGTAACCGATTCCCATCGCTGTCAGCATTTCGCCGACATCTAGAAAGTGGCTGGGATTCCAATCGGAAAATGCCGCCGCAGCCATCATTTCTTTAATGCCGCGGTCGGCGTACTTTCGTTGGCCGGTCATACGGTACGCCATCGCCTGATGAATGACGCTTTCAATCGCCAGGCGACTTTGATAAAGCATCCGCGGACCGACAAGCGCGCGCCTGGTTACGGGCTTCGATATTCCGCGATCAGCGAATTGAGTGTTCCTCTGCACGAGCATTCGCAAGAAGTCGTCGGTACGCATTTGCGATTTAATGCGCTGCTCATCCTGCTCGGTAAATGCAATTCTCGGGTGTCCTCTTTTGAGAGACGAAAGCGAAAGCTGCGCCGTGCAGGTTGCGGCGAGGGAGATCAGTATAATGCCTATTCCGAGGAACTTCATAGGTGTAATCAGTTCTACGGATCAGGGCGCGAATTGTTACGGTTTCCTGCCCACGTGAACCAGCCGAACGTTCGTGTACACCTGGCCGAACATGTCGGTGGCGCGGACTTCGATGCGATGCGCTCCGGGGTTCAGGTTGTCCGGCGTTAGCCCTTCCCACAAATGAGAGGAGGCCATGGGTACGGGGGACCGCCGGAACGGCGTGCCGATTCCCGACTCCCTGGCGTATGTTTCCTCGTAAGCCGGATCGGGCTTCCTAACTTGTCGCATCGGTGTCCATGTCCCGTCGTCGACCCGCATTTCGACCTTTGTCTTCTCGTTTCCACCGAACACGTTCGCCTTCACAAGAGTCGCTTCCCCGGCCGGCGCG
>JAICGT010000116.1 GCA_025922995.1 Fimbriimonadales bacterium | reverse complement strand
TAACAAAGTGCAACCCACTTGGGGAATGCCTGATGAAGTCGACGTCGTGTTTAGCACAAGTCCCGTTTACAAATTTCTTCCTGGAGCGGAAAGTGCGGGAGTTAAGCGTCTTCTGTGGTTCGATAGCAAAACTTCGCTTCGAAGCGGCTGGGCTTGGGGACAGCAATACCTAGACGGCGGGATTGCGGCTTTCGAGGCTCCTATCGGCAAAGGGAAGTTGCTTGTGTACGGACCGGAGATTACGTTCCGCGCACAACCGCACGGAACGTTCAAACTCCTATTCAACGCGCTGTACAAGACTCCGCAGCAATAAATCTACGGATAAATGCCGCGGGTTACCGTGGCATCGGCGACGCGCTTGACGCCAATAATGTAGGCAGCTGTTCGCATTGTGGTCTTGTGTTGCTGCATGGTTCCGAGTACGTGCGCAAAAGAATTCTTGATGATTTTTTCCAGCTTAAGATTAACCTCGTTCTCTTCCCAGAAGAATGCTTGCAAATCCTGCACCCATTCAAAGTAACTCACGACGACTCCGCCGGCATTCGCCAATACGTCCGGTACAACGAACACGCCACGATCGGCGAGGATATCGTCTGCCTGCGGTGTTGTAGGGCCGTTCGCGCCCTCAATAATTAGCTTCGCCTTAATATCGTCCGCATTGTCGACGTGCAACTGCTCGGTCGTCGCAGCCGGAATCAAAATGTCGCAATCGAGCGCGAGAAGCTCCTCGTTCGTTACGGGTTCGGCGTCTTTAAACTCGGTGATGCCTCCCTCGACGTTCGAGTATTGCTGGATAAGCTCGTGAATCGGCAGGCCGTTCGCGTTGTGGATACCTCCCACACGGTCTGAAATAGCGACGACTTTTGCCCCTCTCTCGACTGCCAACTTTGCCGCGATGCTGCCGACGTTTCCAAAACCTTGCACAACTACGCGCGAACCATCGAGCTTCATGTCGAGCACGTCGCAAGCTTCGGCGGCCGCGGTAATGACTCCGCGTCCGGTCGCTTCGACGCGCCCTTCAGATCCTCCGAGCGGAACCGGTTTCCCGGTTACGACGCCCGTTACCGTCGAGCCCTTGCCTACGGAATAGGTGTCCATGATCCATGCCATTACCTGCGCGTTTGTGCCCATGTCCGGTGCCGGGATATCCATTTCCGGGCCGATGATCATGCTGATTTCGGAAATAAATCGGCGAGTCAGTTTCTCGAGCTCTCGCTTGCTGAGCTTTTTGTGTCCACGCGCACGCCACCCTTAGCGCCGCCATAGGGAATATTGACGATCGCGCACTTCCACGTCATCCACATGGCGAGGGCCGTCGTCTCGTTGAGATCGACTTCCGGGTGGAACCGGATTCCACCCTTGGTCGGTCCACGGCTCACGTTGTGCTGCACGCGGAACCCTTCGAACACGTTAACGCGGCCGTTATCTAAAACGACGGGAAAATTAACAATCATTTGCCGCTTGGGCGTTGCGAGTACGCGGTGCAGGCCCTCATCGAGGTGAAGGTGCTCGGCGGCGACGGCGAGCTGCTGGCGCGCCATGTCTAGTACATCGGGTTTTGCTGGGTCGGACATCGTTGTCTTTTAAATCTCCTGATCTGCTCGTTCGAGCGAACTCATTTTAGCCGAAGGAGTCTACACTCGGCCCCGGCCCTTGCGGAACAGCCAAAACACGCCGACGACGAGGGCCGCGTTATAAACCAGGGTGCCAAGAGTTGCAAGCATCCAGCCGAGTAGGTCCTTTGGGACTCCCAGGAGGAGGTAGGTTACCGAAGCGACCCCGGTTGTGGCCAATGACGACGCCATGACGGTCAACGGCGTTGCTGCCATGGTAGTACGTCCCACGACCGAGGCGGCGACACCTCCGAGGATCCGGCTAACGATGAACGCCGCCATTTTTGTATTTGCAACTCCGCCGTGCAGCAGGCCTGCGAAAAAGCCGATAGCAGCTGCGGCGTCACTAGTGCGGTTCATCGACAGCAGCGTTACGGCCACAAGTAGGAGGTCGGGGCGCGCGCCGAAAATTCCCATCTTCGGAGCGATTGCCACCTGGGCGGCAGCTACAATCAGAAGCCAAAGGGCCGGATAGGCAACTGCCTTCACCGCACCAGCACCACGGCGTGACGGATTGTTGCCACATCCACGACCGGCTGAATCGACGCTTCTTGAATCCCGTAATTCTTGTTCGGCCAGACTTTGCCTGCGTGTCCGATGGCGATGCCCTCGGGATAGACGGTGCTTAGTCCTGAGGTAGTGATGAGATCACCGGGCTGAACCGCGACACCTTCGGTATATACGCTGAGCAGCATCGTCTCCGCGGCTTGGCCGCTAGCGATGCCCGCCTCCTGTGACTGGGCACGAACAACGCGCGCGCCCACGCTGAAATCGGAGTGGGTTACCAAATTCACGTAACACGATGTCGGCGAAGCTTCCACGACTTGGCCGATCAGCCCACCGGCACCGATTACCGGGGCACCGGGCTTAATCATGCGTTTTGTTCCGACGTTGAGCATGATCCTATGCGTCTGCGGAAAATAGCCGACGATGTCACATGGCACTTTTTTGAAAGTTGGGTATGCGGGCAGCTTGGCAATCTCTCGCGTTTCGGCTAGGTCTTTTCGCAGACTCTCCATCGCACTGCGGTCGGCTCTGTACTGGGCGAGCGCACCTTCAAGCAGACGGTTGCGTTTCGCCAGGGAGTTGGCCCCGAAGATTCCGCTCTTGAAATCCGACGTCCAATCTGCGACGCCATTCATCGCCAAAACCGGATAGCGCACGGCCAATTGCACGCCGGACGAAACGAGGTCGACGCTGCCGCCGGTTTTTGCCGAGCTCTGGTAAATTCCGAGCAGCACTCCGACGAGGCCCAACATTACAGGCAGCAAAACAGGTGATCGTTTCTTTAGTCGAGAGATGCCTGCACCAGCACCTTCCTGAGCCGCGGATTAGATCGGATTTCTTCCATGACCCTTCCTGTGCCGATAACGACGCAGCTCAGGGGGTCGTTAGCGATATAGACAGGTATTCCGGTCTCTTCTTGAATCAATCGGTCGAGTCCCCTGAGCAGCGCTCCTCCGCCCGCTAAGTAAATGCCGCGATGGATAATGTCCGCAGACAGTTCCGGCGGCGCGGTTTCCAGCGTAAGTTTTACCGCCTCGACGATGGCAGTCAACTGTTCTTGAATCGCCAGTCGCAAGTCTTCGCTGCTGAGAAGCGCGGCCCGGGGAAGGCCGGAGACGAGGTCTCTGCCCCGCACTTCGAAGGTGAGCTCCTGCTCGAGGGGATAAGCCGATCCTATTTCCAGCTTCGCGCGCTCTGCTGTTCGATCACCCACAAACAAGTTGTAGGATCGGCGGACGTAGTTGGCGATAGCCTCGTCGATCTCGTCACCGGCGACCCGAATCGATTTCGCGTTCACGATCCCCGCCAAGGAAATGATGGCGACTTCGGTCGTTCCTCCGCCAATGTCGACGACCATTGAGCCTGTCGCATCCGTGATCGGCAATCCGGCGCCGATCGCTGCCGCCATCGGCTCTTCGATGATATACGCCTCGTTTGCGCCCGCCCTTCGGCTGGCTTCGATGACGGCGCGTCGCTCGACCTCGGTGATTCCGCTGGGAATGCCCACGACGACGCGTTTCCAAGCAAACCTTCGCTTCGTGCCGCCTTTTATGAAGTGTCGAAGCATCGCCTCGGTCTGGTCATAGTCGGCGATAACTCCATCTTTAAGCGGGCGAATTGCCTTTATCGTCGATGGCGTTCTGCCGAGCATACGCTTGGCGTCTTCGCCCACGGCGAGCACGGCGCCGGTTTCGGTGTCCACCGCGACCACGCTCGGCTCTCGCAGGACAATTCCTTTGCCTTGGACGTAAACGAGCGTGTTCGCCGTGCCGAGGTCGATGCCGAGGTCCTCGGTGACCTGTCCGGTCAGCGTTCGAACGGCGCGCCTCAACAGGTTCACCTACCGCTCACGCGGGACGGGGCTAGGATCGGACCTGAAAACGGCATACGGCTTGACCAGCGGAGCCCAGATGGAAGAGCTGTGGCTGAGATCACATTATGACCGTTTCGGTGGCCCAGCCGCTCCATGACCTTTGGGCAAGAAGCCCTTGTAATGAGCCTTCGAGCGCGCAAGATGGCGTTTCGACCCGGTTTCTCTGAGGAGCCAAGAAAGCCTAACGCTCTCTTAACCGTTGGCAAACGTTCCGATAACGGTGCGTTCGCACAATGGTTTGGAGGCAAGTCCCTATTCAGTAAAAAACCGGTTCAAACATCGTGCCGTTTCTAATGACGGCGGGCGGCGCATTTTACAAGCCCAGCACGACCGAGCCCGTTGGTTAGAGCGGGCTAGTACCTCAGAGGCGGCTTCCGTTTATTGCGGGAGTCGCCGTTACTTTCCGCGATTGAGCGTCAGCTTCGTGGGTCCGATCGGACCCTCTTCCGCCGGTGGGCTAGTCGAGCGTTTTGGCGAGGTTGTCTAAAATCACTCGCCTTCCCTGTTCGTGGGCATCGTCGGTAACGTCGTAGGCTCGTCTCCGCTCTTTCCCCTCCGTCGGTTGGAGAAGCGTACTTCGAGGTTGTGGTGGTTATGAAGCTGCCTCAACTGACGAGGGAGAGTGGAATGGGTCGGTGATTGGAATTTATTCGACCCCTCATCAGTGGGCGCGCGGCGCCTTGCAACCTATGCAGCCGCCTCGAACGCAGCCGGCTGCTTAGCCAGAGGACAGCAACATTCATCGATTCATCTCATTTTTTGTTTTAAACTTCGTCATTTTTTTCCACCTTAACAAATGAGCAGCGGTGTTCGTGAGCGATTACGGACTAGTCGACATCCGACATCCGATATCCGAAGGGCGAAATGAGAACGTGAGTGCGAAACATCGTCAATACTTTATGTCACGAAACGGCCAAAGGTAAACCACTTTGGGTCGATTTTC
>JAICGT010000115.1 GCA_025922995.1 Fimbriimonadales bacterium | reverse complement strand
TTACGGCGGGATGCGATTTCGAGTCCAGTTGGCGCGGATTGATCCGAGATCCCTCGACGTATTTATGGGACTTAAACGACTGAGTTCTCCGGGCATGATCCCGGTGTGGCTCGTCGTATTGGCAATAGGGTTTGTCCTGCTCACTCTCGAGGTGTTGAGCCAATTCGAGTCGGAAGATCTCCCTACCCCAAAGGTTGTGCCCAACGGCGCAGAGACTTTGCCCTCCGGTCCTCCGGTGCACGACAAGTTTTCGGATTTCAAAGATGGTACAGGTTCGGGCGGCTAAAGTGGAGCTAGGGACTTTTGGCCCATGTCATTAACAAAGGTGCTCCGTTGGGTGTAGAGTATCAGTAACTCAACTCCCCGAGGCAACAACAAATGAACTCAATCTTCGACAATCCTTTCACCAGCCATTCTCCGATATCCGTACCGGACGACATCGTCACCATTGCCTGAGGTCACCTCGGGATCGACGCGGACGGACGAAAAGAACAAGGCCCCGCGCTTCGCGCGGGGCCTTGTTTCTTTTGAATCCGTGGATTCGGCAGGTTAGCCTCTCTTTCGGCGGGCAACTGCGAGAGCAGCAAGGCCGATGCCGAGGGCAACAAACGTTGCGGGCTCTGGAACAGCTGAGCCTGTGTAGACGTGATCCGCTGTGTTCCAAACATTGGCGCCGGCGGGCTCGACAACGTCGAGCTGAACGCTTGCGATGGCTGCATTGCCGGTCCAGCCAAGGAAGTCAGTTCCGTTGGCAACGAACGTTTGGAATTCGCCATTGCTGAGGGTGACCGTAACTTCAGCCGTCGGAACGACGCCGCCGTTAACATCGGAGCCATAGAAGATGCCTCCGAATGCGGTAACCGGATTACCCGTGAACGTGAGGATCAGGGGATCCATTGCACTGTTTGTGGACAGCGCGCCATCGTTGGACCAAAGTCCGAGCACAGCGCTGGCGTCCCAGCCGAAGCCGTTGGCACCGGGGGCGGACCAAGTGGTCTGCGAGCCGTTCAACTGGACTCCATACTGAAAATCATTGAAATCTTCAAGATAGAAGACCGGCATGATGGCAGCCAAGAATGAGGCTTCCGTCGTGTACCAAACTGCCGAAGCGTTCGAGGCCGCACCTGCGACTACGCTGAGCATTGCAAGCTTAGTAAGCTTGTTCATATTTTTCTTTACCTCCTAGTAGGTCAAAACAAGATCGTTCCGAATACAACGGACGATCACGAGGCTAAAGTCTAGCACATGGTAAAGCCGCCTCGTCAACTTTTCTACGCTGATTTGACGGAGGCAGGTTCCGAGATTGTTCCCAAAGCGCAGCGGGGCTCCGGGTTTCCGCCCCGAGCCCCGCGTGGTAACGTAGGTTCTTCGCGACCTTAGAACCGGATTGTCGTGCTAACCTGCATTCGGCCAGTATCGTCGACGCGCCCGAAGCTCAACGTAGTCGAATCGCCCACTGAATAGCCTTTCAACGCCTGCTGTAGGGTTTCGAGACTCGTCACTTTCTTGTCGCCAAGCTGGGTGATGACATGGCCCACACGGACGCCTGCTCTGTAAGCAGGCGAATTACGGTCGACCGATTCGACAAGCACTCCGAAGCCTGCGGGTGCCAGGCCTTTCTCCTGAGGCTTGAGGTTGCGAGCGCCGACTCCGAGCCGCGCCGCGGATGATTCCGCCGCCGGTGGAGCGTCTTTCCAAACGTCTTCCTGCTCGTCCGGCATCGGCGGCATCAGTTGCTCGGGGGCACGCGCCAGCCCTTGATTTCGCGCATCGACTTCAGGGGTTCGTTCCTCCGGATAGGCAGTCAACGTCTTGCGCTGGCCGTCACGAATGACTTCAACGCTTAGCGCCTTCTTTGGATCGATTTGAAGCATCGCATTCCAAACGTCTTGATGGCTGCGAACGTTCTGCTGGCCGAGTTTGACGATTACGTCGTCGACCTTGATGCCGGCTTTGTCGGCAGGCGACCCGGGCGAAACGCTCCGGACGATCGAACCGCTCGAAATCTTCATTTCTTCGACCTCGTATGGCTTGAGATCCTCAGGAGTCAATCCAAGGTACGAGCGGGTGATGCGCCCGTCTTTGATCAGCTCGCCGGCCACGAGCTTAGCGGTATTCGATGGGATAGCGAAGCCGACGCCGGTGTTATAGCCCGTCATCGAGTTGATTGCGCTATTGATGCCGATGACCTGGCCCTTGTAGTTGAGCAGCGGCCCACCTGAATTGCCCGGGTTGATGGCGGCATCCGTCTGAATCATGTTGTTGTAGACCCTCGAACCTAGGCTGACCGTCCTGTCGGGGATGAAATTGCTTCGACCGACGGCACTGACATGCCCGAAGGAAACCGACTCCTGAAGGCCGAAGGGCGCGCCGAACGCAACGGCGATCTGGCCAGGCTTTACAAGCGTGCTATCCGCGAAGTCCGCCGCAGGGAGTCCTGTTCGTTCAACCTTGACCACGGCGATGTCGTTGAAGCTATCGTTGTTGTCGACGGTTACCTTGCCTTTAGAAGTTTTTCCGTCGTGGAAGTAAACGTCGACCGTCTGCGTGCCCTGAACGACGTGGGCGTTTGTGATGATGTAACCATCCTGCCGAAAGATAACTCCGGAGCCTTCGCTGTTCCGAGTTCGAATTAGGACGACTGACGGCGAGACTTGCTCGACCAACTGCGTACCTGCTTGATCGAGAGCCTGCAGCGTCGACAGGGCCGAGCCGCTAAGAACCGCCGAACCGTCCGGCGAGGCGATCGCAGCCGTCCTCGAATACAGGAAGCCGACCGTGGCAGCCGTTCCGACAACTGCGCCCACGACTAAAGCCCATCCGACTTGTGACCTGAGAATTCCTTTGAGAGCATTCATATCTTGATTTTCACCTTCATTCCTGTTCTTCGCGCATGTCCCAAAAACGATTGATTCCGGAGCGGATTTTTGCCGAGTCGATCCTTGTCTCCCTTGCAATGAAAGCGAGGCTCTGGCCGTCAAGGACCCATCGACCTGCCTTCAAAGCGGTCGCTGCGCTGCCCTTGGCGGCAACCAAGCAGGCGACGGCGTCCTCGAAGTCGAGTCCCATTGCCCTTAGCTTTTCCACCGTGTCTTCCGAAGATCCGAAGAGCTTTGCCGCACGCGTCTGCAATTGCGCTCCTTTTGTCGCTCCGCTCTTCTTAAGGGCGCCGATGACGGCCTTGGCTCCGGCATCCGGCACATCACCGGTTACCGAGACCCAGACATCATCAACCTTTACGGATTGCATTTCAGAACTACTTTTCCACGGCGGTTCACCACCAGACGCTTTTGCCTGGTAGATCGTAATATTTGCCGCTCCATCTGTGTAACGCAAGGCAGCCATGGTTCGGTTCCGAGTGCGGATCGCGTCGGCTCCGATGAAGAGAAATCCGTGCGGCATATCGTGAGGGTTGACGGGGCCGAAACCCAACGATCCGGCGAGCTTAATGAAGTCCGTCTGCCGGGCAGGAGCCCTAATGTGAATTTTACGAGGCTGGCCGACAAAAGTTTGCTCGAAGGTATCCGCGGGCAACGACTTCGGGTACGAAATGCTGATGGTGTCGCTCATGGTCTGCTTCTTGCCTGTAGGGTCGATCCACTCGACTCTCAGCAGCACCGCTTTCTCCGAATCGATCCAGTACCTTCGGGCAAACGCAACACCCTTCGATTTCGGTGATAGCAAGACCTTCAAGGTCGGTCGCCCCGCAACCGTTGCTTTGCCCTCGGCCTTTACGTCGTAGTTACGATACACCAATCGGAATCTTCGTTCAGCGTCGTTTTCCTGAATAAAGCGGAGCGGCGAATCCTGGATCCGTAGCAACTTTTCGTCCGGATCGTATCGAACGCGCTGGTTGCCGTCGTCGATGATCGTCATGCCCTGACTGGACATTGGAGCGACGACGACGACACGGTTAGCCCCGGTGGAGGATTGGTCGCGTCGGACCCGAACCGGCTGCTTCGATCCCCACTCCGACCACTCTCGAATACAGGTGTAAGTGGTTTTGGCGTCGCGCTCGATGGCTTTCTTGAGAAGATCGAGGCCCTGGGCCGGCGGTTGATATGCGACTGCCGCTGCCGGTACAAGAAGAAGCACAACTCTATAAAAGCTTTGGCTGGTAAGAGTTATGGCCCGTTGAGCCCCGCAGGAAGATTGTTCGCCGGGAACACACTGCGGGCATTGTTCCAGTCCTGGTCGTACGCGATTTCGTTGCCGGGTACCGGCTGTCCGACAGTGTCGTCGCCGCGCAACAAGAAAACACAGAACATCGCCACAGCCGCCGCAGCGAGTGCGAACGCCATCTTGCCTGTCGGCCAGCCGACTGATTGCACTTGCGCACCCGCACCCGCCGAATTCCGTACGGCTTCCAATATTCGGCGCTCCAAGTCTGGCGATGCCTCGCGTTCGGGCAGCGCAGAGAGTAGTCGCTTGGCGGCAACTTCGGATTCAAACTGAGACCGGCAAGCCGGACAGTTCTCGACATGGCGACGCATTACCAACATCTCGCTTCCCGAGAGTTCCCCATCGAGATAGCTCGACATTCGGCTTTTGGCAAAACAGCAGTTCATGACTGTAGTAATCCTGCATACTTTTCAGGACAGGACTTGATCAGGAAGTTTCGCAGTTGCTTACGGCCGCGGTGAATTCTCGAACGGACCGTCCCGATCGACGTCGACATAACCTGAGCGATCTCTTCGTAGGATAAGCCTTCGAGGTCGGCTAACAAGACCGCCATACGAAAATCGGCAGTCATTTTCATTAATCCGTCCTGAATCTCCGCTTCCATCGCTTCGTTCAGCATCAAGCGGTCAGGGGAGCCGGTGTCATCCGGCACGTCCCACGAAGTTCCGGTTTCGGGATGCGGCTCGTCGAGGCTGGATGCACGAAGTTTCCCGCGGCGCCTAACCTCGTCGATATGGGCGTTCATCATGATGCGATACAACCAACT
>JAICGT010000114.1 GCA_025922995.1 Fimbriimonadales bacterium | reverse complement strand
GAGGGAGTTTCAAAAGGCGCTTGCTTCAGCCGTGCCTGCGAGGATCAAGTCGACCCGCGAGATATACGGGGGAACCCCGGTGAATGCCGAGAACGCTGAGTGGTTGGCATCCCTGCAGTTGCTGCTCGACCTCATCGAGAGGGTGCCGCTTTCCGTTTTCGAGTCGCTGCTTCCCAACACCCGAACCGTGCTCTCGACTGATCCGAACCGGAGCCAGAAACAGCTTGGTAATGTCTTGGATGTCGTAGCCAGGCATAAGCCGGATGCTCGGGTCAAGAGCGTCAAGCTCTCGGTCGAACGGGGGGATCACACGCACTTCGTTGTCTCTTCCCTGTGGGTATTCGAGGAGGACGGCAAGTTTCATCAGGCAACCGTCGGTCTTTTCGAACGGAACATAGAGCCACCGAACGAGCCCGGCAAGACCATTGATTGGTCGGCAGCCTCGTTGGAATTAAGCAGGAACTTTCGCGGTAGAGACCGGCGGGCGGAAGAGGGGCTGCTCTCACTTTCGCAGAATCTCCGCGACGCGCTGGCAAGGCCGACCGTGATCGATCCGGTTTCCTTCGGGTTTGGCGAAGGCATGCTGGCTGTGGCGGCCGAGAAGGGCGAGAGCCTCGTTGCCTCGGTTGCTGACGACGACATAAATGGAAGCTTGAGCTACGCCACACCCGGAATGACGACCGGAAACTTCTGGGCATACGTGAACCGAAGACACACTCTTGTCGGCCACCGCAAAGATGGCTGGATCGTCGTTCGGCCAGGCGATCCGATCGATGCTCGCGCGAGACGGGGTGACCGAGCGGCCCTGGAAAAGCTGATCTCACGTGCCGAGGGCAGAGCCTGGGTCGCACTGGAAGACCTGCTTGAATTCGCCTGTTCGAACCTAAATTGCAGCTCCATTTCACGGTCGTTCTCGGTTCCATTCCAAGCAATGGTGAATTATTACGGCAAGACGAATGAGGGTTTTGCCAACGGGTTCCTTCGTGAGCTTCAATTCTTCAGCCTTCTTGGAGAATCCCAGCGAAAGCAATTGCTGTCCCCTAGTAGTCTGACGGTTTCGCAACTCAACCCAAGGGCGCGGTCGATACTCGCCGCCTACTTTTTTGAGCCCTCGGACACCATCCCAAGCACGCTCGCGGTCGAGCCGACATCGGTTATGCCAAACGGATTGCCACCGGATTTGAAGGTTTCTGCGGTCCGCGCAGATTCGTCGCTCTTCTGTCCTTTGCCGGATGCCGGAGAGGCGACGATGCCTTCGCGGGGCAAATCGGCGGCGGATTTCGCCCGGGAAAAGTGGGTACGACGTAATAGCAATGACCCGGATTCCCAAGTCGCGCCCGAACCAATTCGCGTTCGTCTGGGCTCCCGGACACTTTGGGAGATCGATTTCGTGATGGGGAATCAAGTCTACGCGACGTTCAAGATCGCCGACGACACGGTGCCGGTGACGGCAAAGCCCATGCTCATCACCGACCTGCCCGCAGACGCTAGACGCGAACTAGACCGAGCCTATGAGGAGATCGTCAAGGCAATCGGCGGCGGAGGCTAGGGCTCGCCTTGACCTCGAGCACCGTTTCAGCGTATAATTCAAGCGGCGCACAGAGCGCCACGTTATGAATACAGGAGGAAACGACACCGCCGCCCGAATCATCGTTCGCTAATTGACCGAATCGTGATGCGGGAGACCTGGCGCATGCCGGGCCTCCTTTTTCGTGAGAAACACAAAGAACGTTGGGAAGTGTGGTTGCTTGCAACCGCTTTCAGCGCGAAGAGCGCGCCGAACGTCCATATAGAAGGGAAGCCGGAGTAATGTCCGGCACTCCCAAAAAAGCATATGCCTAGAACGCACCCACTCGATAAAACCAGAAACATCGGTATCGCCGCCCACATCGACGCCGGTAAGACGACGACGACTGAGCGCATCCTGTTCTACTCGGGAAAGATTCACCGAGTCGGCGAGGTGCACGAAGGCGCAGCGACGATGGACTGGATGGAGCAGGAGCAAGAGCGCGGCATTACGATTACGTCCGCCGCAACTACGTGCTTCTGGAAAGACCACCGCATCAACATCATTGATACGCCCGGCCACGTCGACTTCACGGTGGAGGTTGAGCGGTCACTCCGCGTTCTGGACGGTGTAGTCGCAGTATTCTGCGCAGTTGGCGGGGTTCAGCCTCAATCCGAGACGGTCTGGCGACAAGCGATCAAGTACGGCGTTCCACGAATTATTTACATCAACAAGATGGATCGCCTCGGGGCCGACTTCGTCGGAGTTGTCGAGAAGATCCAACAGCGCCTCGGCGCGAACGGCATCCCAATACAGCTGCCCATCGGAGCAGAGAGCAATTTCAAAGGCTACATCGACCTGGTTCGAATGAAGGCAGTCGTCTACACGGACGACATGGGCAAGACTTTCGACGAAGTGGACGTGCCCGCAAATATGATGACCGAGGCTGCCGCAGCTCGCGAGAAGATGATCGAAGCCTGCGCCGATGTCGACGACTCCATCATGGAGCGCTTCCTCGAAGGCGAGGAGATCAGCGAAGACGAGATTAGAGCGGCAATCCGACAGGGAACGGTCAGCAACATGATGGTCCCCATCATCTGCGGCTCTTCGTTCAAGAACAAGGGCGTCCAAGCGTTGGTCGATAGCATCGTCGATTACCTTCCGAGCCCTCTCGACAAGGGTGCCGTGACCGGCGTCCACCCGGATTCCGGCGAAGAGATGGAGCGCGGCCCGGACGACGCACAACCGTTTTGCTCGCTTGCATTCAAGATCATGAGCGACCCGTACGTGGGCAGGCTTACGTTCTTGCGCATCTACAGCGGCACGCTAAAGAAAGGCTCGTCGTACAGCGTCTGCTACCGCGACCCGCAAACGAACGCGTTCGTCGACCGTCGTGAGCGCATCGGCCGAATCCTACAAATGCACGCCAACAGCCGCGAAGACCTCGATGAGGCTTATGCTGGCGACATCGTGGGCGTCATCGGCCTCAACGATGTAACCACCGGCTACACGGTGTGCGCTCAAGACGCGCCGATCGTTTTGGAGTCCATCCGATTCCCCGAGCCGGTCATCAGCATCGCCATCGAGCCAAAGAGCCGAGCCGACCAGGAAAAGCTGGGCAACAGCCTTCAGCGCCTCGCGCAGGAGGACCCGACTTTCCGCGTGTTCACCGACCACGACACCGGCCAAACGATCATCAGCGGCATGGGCGAGCTTCACCTTGAGATCATCGTGGACCGCTTGGGCCGCGAATTCGGCGTCAACGCCAACCAAGGGCGCCCCATGGTCGCCTACAAGGAGACCATTCGAACGCGAGCGAAGGCGGAAGGCAAATACATCCGCCAGACCGGCGGCTCGGGCCAGTACGGCCATGTGTGGCTGGAGGTCGAGCCGTTACCCGCGGGCACGGGTTTCGTATTCGAGAACAAACTTACCGGGGGCTCGATCCCGAAGGAATACGTGCCTGCAGTCGAGAAGGGCGTGAAGGAAGCCATGGAAACCGGCCAGGTCGCCGGATATCCTGTGGTCGACGTTTTGGTTCGTCTCGTCGACGGTTCGTATCACGAGGTCGACTCGAACGAAAACGCTTTCAAGCAGGCAGGCATTATCGGCTTCCGCGAGGCCATGAAGCGCGCAAACCCTGCGATTAAAGAGCCGATCATGCACGTGGAGGTATCCACCCCCGAGCAGAACCTCGGCGATGTCATCGGCGACATCAACGGCCGCCGCGGCCGCATCGAGGGCACCGAGCTTGCACAGGGCGGCATCCAGATTGTGAAAGCTCTGGTACCGCTGGCCGAGATGTTCGGCTATGTTACGTCTTTGCGGTCTCTTACTCAGGGCCGAGCGGCTCCGAACGTCACGCCGTCGCATTACGAAGAAGTGCCGCAGAACGTCGCTCAAGAAATCGTAGCAAAGGCTCAGGGCGGCAAGGGCTAGGGGCTCGGGCTGATGGTTAGCTTCTAAGACCTAGCGTTGTCGCGCGGCCATCTTCCCTGCACGCACGCTTCGTCGATGTCGATCCGAATCTAAGTGAGCGTTCCGGCCTAAGATGGTCCGACAAGACGGCCGCGTTCGCCGTTTTTCGAGTCCGGCGAGGCGCGCTACAATTACGGCGTGGGACTATTTGGCCCTAAGCTGCCCCCGGAGCAGGAGTTTTGGAATTGGTTCGCTGCCAATAAGCACAGGATCGAAGCCGATCCTGAGAACGGCCATGCGACCGCAAAGCGGAAGACGAAGAGGGCGTGCCTCGCACGATTCGTTGCCGTGCCGGCGATGTATTGCTCATGCGACCGATGCTGACTCATGCAAGCGGCCGCAGCAAGCCGGGCACGAATGCGCATCGAAGAATTATCCACTTCGAGTGCGCGTCGGCGCAAACCCTGCCGGACGGCTATGACTGGCACGACTACGTGCCGATAAGTCCCTAGCTGCCTGAAGACGATGCCGGCAACCTGCACCGACCCCGTCGGTTTAGGAGGTAACTCGTTCTTTAACGTCGCAAAATCTCCGAACTCCGGCAAGTTTACGTAAGGGGGGTTTAGCGCGCAACTTGCGCTTAACCACTCGATAGCAGCTGGGCGGGCGCCCACGACAGCCGATCTCGAGCAACCTAGGGACGGTGAGAGGGGCGCCCTCACCACTCGAAGCTTTGCTCATCGAGCAACCATTATCGCCGCAGCGCGTTGGCTAGCTCCTTCTTCGTCATTTTGCTGCGGCCCTTTAAGTTCAATTCCTGAGCGAGGTTGTACAACTCGTCTCTGGTACGCTCCGTCAACGGCGTGTTGGGGTTGCCCGTGCCGGAAGTCCGCTTGTTCTTCGTTCTGCCTTCTTCGCGACGGTGTTTGTTAACCGTGCGGGCGGCAATTTCCTCGGCGTTGCTTTCCGACTTGCCTTCGTCACGAGCGCTCTTTTTGATGTGCTTGTACATCCTTTCGTCTTTCT
>JAICGT010000113.1 GCA_025922995.1 Fimbriimonadales bacterium | reverse complement strand
TTGTCGGACTGGGTCATATGTTCCCAGTCGAAGAACAGTCTCGCGGCGCGATCCCAAACGATCGCGCCGATGAACGCAAAAATGATTGTGCCGAACAAAAATGCGGCAACGCCGGTTACGGGCTGAAAAAAGTTCGGGGCATCGTATTCGGGCTTATTCGATGACCTCGCCAGGTTCCACGCCCAGGTCTGGAGTAGCGCGGGCACGCTAATGCCGGCGACGTAACCCCCGGCGACCATCCAAAGGGCTATCCAGACCCATCGTGCAATCTTGGGAATGTTGCCAGTCAGCATTTCTTACTTTCGAATTGTTTCAAGTACCTGGATTTTTGCTCCATCGAGAGTGAATGTAATAAACGCCTCTTCCGTGCCACCTTCGGCAAATTTGATATGGGTCGCGTCCGCTAGGCCACCGCCAAGGGTGGGGTCGAAGGCAAGCCAGCGATCTCCCGTGAAAGCTTCTACCCAGGCGTGGTAATAAAATCCTCCATTGGAGTAGACGGCGCCGGTCACTAATTTTGTCGGGATCCCTGCGGTTCGCATAAGAGTAGCAGCAAGGGTCGCATAGTCTCTGCAGACCCCTTCTTTGGTTTTCAGAATCTCTCGCGCATCGCGAAGTACGCCGATCGACGCGTTCGGCTTTATCAGCCTGAAGACGTGCTTCGAAATCATGGAAGCTGCCTCCGCTGCGTCGGTCTCTCTTCCCACGGCCTTCAGTGCTTCCGCCTTCATCTCCTCGCTGCCAACAGGCATATTCAGACCGGGTTTGATAAGCTCGGGACTACTTCGGCCGGCGATGCTGATTGTCGAGGAATGGGCCGCTCGCGTAGGCGGATGGATCGCAAGAGTTGTGGAGCCGTCCTCGTTCCGGGTAACCGATTGGAAGTAGTCGCCTTTCAGACGCGGCAAATTCGCGCCGACCAATTTCAATTTCAGAGACTTCAGCGATGCAGGTTCATCGATGGGCTTGTCCGGCACGATACGGCTAACCGCGGCTATGTCGACTTCGGGCATGTAGCCCTCGGTGCCAACTGCTTCCGCACGGGTGATAGGCTTCATAACCATTCCCAGAGGCCCGGTTGCATAGACCAACTCGCCTTTCTTGTCAAGCCAAATCTCGGTTGTCGCGCGCGGGTCGACAACGCGTAGCATGTTGCCGGTGCCTTCGATCCCTTCGCCCTTATAAGGCTTTATCCCCAGATACTCGGCCTCGTTCTTCACGAGGGTGAGCGTCGTCGGATCGAGTATGAGGAACTCGAGCTTAGTGCCAGCCTCGGGCGCACCCTTGCCCAGGAGTCCTACGGTCGGATCGTCCAAAACTAGCATTCCTTCCGGAATGGTGAGAGTCCTCTTCTCCGGCTGGCCATCGACGACACGAGTCAAGTTAACGGAGTTGGGCATGTAAGCCGCAGTTATGCGCTGCACGCGGCCGGCGCTCTCGATCATGTAATCCTGCGATTCGAGTGAGACCCCTTTCTTGATGCTCTTCGACGTAATCTTCAGGGACATTCCCTGTCCGAGAACTTTAGCCCCGATATGGGTCGTTACGAGCGAAGCGGTCCTGCCGTCCGTGGTCGTAGACACTACGGAATGGATGTAACCGATTCGCTGCCCTTGAAGGAAAATCCCCAGAAACTCGTCCGCTAAGGAAACCGAAGTCAGGGTCAAGATCGTCAGAAGCGCGGCAAAATGTTTCATAGTTCCCGATTGGTTAACGCGTAGCTCCGTGCTAATGTTAGCCGCTTGCGCCGATGTGGGTAGTTTGAAGTTAACGCTTGCGTGCGCGCAAGACCAGGCACTCAATGTCAACTAACTCGAAATCCAAAACGCTGATCATCGTGGAATCTCCCACAAAGGCTCGTACCATCGAGCGCTTCTTGGAGGGGGAATATTCTGTCGTCGCCAGCAACGGGCATGTACGAGACCTCCCGACGAAGAATACGGAAGTGCCGAAGGAACAGCGGTACAAGGTGGTCGGCGTCGATGTCGACAAGGACTTCGCCCCGGTTTACGTTGTGCCGGATCGCAAGCAGCGCGATGTCGCACAGCTCAAAGCGGCTGCGAAGGATGCGACTCGGATCCTGCTCGCTACGGACGAAGATCGTGAAGGGGAGAGCATCGGCTGGCACGTGCTGCAACTCATCAAGCCCAAGAAAGGCATTCCCGTCGAGCGAATCGTGTTCCACGAAGTTACTAAGGAGGCGATTCGCGCTGCGCTACTGAATCCGCGAAGTGTTGACACGGACCTGGTGCGCGCACAGGAGGCGCGCAGAATTCTCGACCGCCTCTTCGGGTACAGCCTATCCCCACTCGTCGGGCAGAAAGTTCAGCAGGGCCTAAGCGCGGGGCGTGTGCAAAGTGTTGCCGTGCGGCTCTGTGTGATTCGCGAGCGCGAGCGCATGGCGTTCGTCCCCGCCGGATACTGGGATCTCTCGGCGGATCTTGACGCAGGCGGCACTGCCGTGACCGTCGAGCTTTATAGCGTAGGCGGCATCCCAATTGCCGACGGAAACGCCTTCGCTGCGGACGGCACCCTCAAAGACCCCAAGCGGCTATGGTTGAAGCAAGAAGATGTTGCGCGGCTGGCTCAGAAACTCGACGGGCATGAGCCGTGGACAGTCTCGCGAATCGAGAAAAGCCCGGGCACGATGAAGGCGCCCACCCCGTTTACGACGTCGTCGCTCCAAATCGAAGCCAACCGCAAGCTCAACTTTTCATCGTCGCGAACGATGTCCGTCGCTCAACGCCTGTTCGAGGGCAAAGACCTCGGCAGCGAGCGAGTGGGCCTCATAACTTACCACCGAACCGATAGCCTTTCACTTTCCGAGCGTGCCGTATCGGAAGCTAGAAAGCTTATCGAGAGCCAATACGGAGCCGAATACCTGCCCGACAAGCCGAGGCTCTACAGGACCTCCGCAAAGGGGGCGCAAGAAGCCCACGAGGCCATCAGGCCCACGAGCGCGGATCGCAAGCCAGCAGACATAGCCCGCTTCCTCGATGACGACGAGCGCCGCCTTTACGACCTCATCTGGAAGCGTACCGTTGCGTGTCAGATGAAGGATGCCCAGGTCGAAAGGACGCAGGTCGATGTGACGGCAGACGACTGCGTATTCAGGGCCAGTGGAAAGCGAATCGTGTTCCCGGGCTTTCTGAGAGCCTACGTCGAAGGCGCGGACGACCCGAACGCCGAACTCGGCGACAAGGAAAAAATCCTACCGGCAATGAGCGAGCGTCAGGTCCTGAAGCTTGTTTCCCTCGATATCCTGGCTCACACGACCAAACCGCCGGCGCGCTACACCGAAGCATCTCTCGTAAAAAAACTGGAAGAGGAAGGCATCGGCAGGCCCAGCACCTATGCTTCGATCATCAAGACCATTCAGGACCGGGGGTACGTTAACTCGGAGAGCAAAGCGCTCATCCCGACGTTTACCGCTTTCGCCGCGACGCAGCTTCTCGAGGACAGGTTCCCCGAGCTCGTCGATCTCAAGTTCACCGCGCACATGGAGCAAGAACTCGACGATGTGGCAGAGGGGAAAATCCCCTGGACGACCCCGCTGAAGGAGTTTTACTTCGGTGAGGACTCGAACGGCATCGCCGAGCGGGTAACAGCCGCAAAAAACGAGGCTCCGTTCCAATTCGTTGACCTGGGCGGCGGTGTCACGGTGCGCTTCGGTCGAAAGGGGCCGTTCTTGGCCAAGGGTCCGGAGGGGGAAACCGTCACAGCGGACGTGCCCGAAGGCGTACCACCGGCCGACCTCACCGTCGAGAAGGTGGAAGAGTTGCTAAGGGCGAGGGCCGATTGGACACCGGACGAAGGACGCGCTCTGGGAACCGACGAGCAAGGCAACGCGATGGTGCTGTTGGTCGGCCGTTACGGTCCGTACATCAAAATCGAATCCCCGAAACCCAGAAACGTCTCCCTGCCTAAGGACATCGACACGAACGAAATCGACGAACAATTGGCACGCAAACTGGCAACGCTTCCCCGAAAGCTCGGAACGTCGCAAGGTGAAGAAGTGACTGCAGCAATCGGCCCATATGGGCCCTACGTAAAGCGGGGGAAGGACTATCGAAACCTCGACTCTTGGCGAGACACACTAGCGCTCGACCTCGAGAGGGCAGAAGCCATCTTCGCCCAACCTAAGGTTGGAAGGGCAGCCGGCAAATCAGAGTTGAAAGATCTCGGTGGCGGGGTTAAAGTAATGCAGGGTCGGTACGGCCCGTATGTGACTGACGGGGAAACGAATGCGACTCTGCCAAAGGGCACCGACCCCTTAGATCTCGATGCTGACACCGCATCGGAGCTTCTTGCTAAAAAGCGAGCCGCGGGACCCGCAAAACCCCGTAAATTCAGGCGCAAGAAAGCTTAAACCTCTTGCAATTCATAAGTATATTCGAATATACTTATGGAGCAATCGCCGTCGAGGTTCAGTTCAATCCATGAGATATCAAACGATTCAGGTTAAGCCACGAGAAAAGAAAGCAAAATCCGAAGGGGAAATGCCGATCGCCCTTAGTCGAGGCGGCAAAGATGCCGTATCTTTTGCCGCAGCATCAAAAGAAGTCCAATCTGCCGTGCATCGCTCCGGCGTAGGAGGCATCATGGAGCTCGTGGAAGGCGACGGCGCCAGCCACTTGGGCATGCTCAAGGAGTTGCAGTGGCATCCGGTTAGCCGCAAACTCCTACACGCAAGTTTCCAAGAGGTGCGCCGCAACCAGGTCGTCAATACCAGCGTCCCGCTTGTGTTGGTCGGAGAACCCGCGCCGCTCGCCGATCGATCCGGACAGCTCTTGAAGACCAACGACTCTGTAGAGGTCCACGCTCAGGTCAGTGCCCTGCCCGACCACATTACCATCGACATCTCCGACATGCTCGTCGGCGATGTGCTAACCGCGGGCCTCATTCCAATGCCGGACGGTTGTGAAGCGGTCAATCCCGACACAGTTATTTGTTCGGTAACGACCCCGACGGTGATCGAAATCGAAACCCCGACTGCAGAAACTGATGCCCTCGGTGATGCTCTTACTGA
>JAICGT010000112.1 GCA_025922995.1 Fimbriimonadales bacterium | reverse complement strand
TTATAAGTTTCTTCAAAAACAATGCATATTTTGGCTGCGGCAGATGCCATCGAAGTTGTGTTGCGGCCCGGCACCGAGTTCTGTTCGTGAAGCACGATTGAGACGCCAAGGGACCGAGCCGCGCGAAGCGATGGCCCGGACGAATATCCGCCTGTCGATAAGAGGACGTCGGGTCTCCACTGCCCAAACTCCTTAGCCACCAGCTTCGAGCTGCGAATCAACGCTACGATCGCCCGCAGACCTTGCAGAGAAGCAAGTTTTGGAATTGGGCTTGCCTCGGTGGCGCTGAACAAGAAGCCGGCGTCGGCAGCGGCCCTCCGCTCCTGTCCCCGGTGGCTGCCGAAGTACCTCACCTCATCGCCCGATTCAGCCGCCAGACGCCCGACCTCAAGCGCCGGAAATATGTGCCCACCGGTCCCGCCCCCGGTCAACGCTAGGCGCACGCTTCACCTTGCGCTCGACCTCTCTGGCAAGCACCGCCTGGCACATACCAAGGGCGATGCCGATCGCCACCAAGCTGGTGCTGCCGTCGCTCAAGAACGGAAGGGGAATCCCCACCGATGGCACCAACACGCCTGCTACCGCCAGGTTGAAGGCAGACTGCAAGCCGAGCCACCAACCGGTACCGGCGAGAATTAGTTTTGCAAATAAACTTGTACATAGCGAACCCAGGAAGATTAGCCGAAACGATATTACCGCTAGCCCAGCTATGACCAGCAGGCCGCCAACGAGGCCAAACTCTTCGCCGATGGTCACAAACACGAAGTCCGTGTCTGCGGCCGGAAGCTTCTGCTTTGCGATGCCCTTAAGCGGGCCAACGCCCCCCGGGCCGGCAATCGCATATGCCTTCTCGGCAAGGGCAGGCTGGTGGCCGGCGCCATCGACATATGCAGGCTCCCACCGGTTGAAGAAGCTGGTAAGGCGGTCGACGCGATAACCTTTGCCGAAGGCCAGCACACCAAAGGCTACGAGCCCGAGGATTACAATTCCGGCCGTAAAGTGAACGTACTTGGTGCCGAAAATCTTCTTGCCGAGACCCATAAACAGCATGCCAAGAAAAATCCCGACCACGATCATGCCCGTTCCGAGGTCGGGCTCCAATTCGATCAAGACGAATACAGCGGCGACGAGCACCAGAGGCAGAGCTCTAACGAAAAACGGAACGAATCTGCCGTCGAGTTTGGCTATGATGCCCCGACATTTCTTTCTGAACGAGGGCAACGCGAGCGACGCGTAGTATGCACAGAACAGCACCATCGCCGGCTTCATGAGCTCCGCAGGCTGAAAAACGAACAGGCGCCTTTTCGCTCCCCACGCCTCGGTTCCGAAAAACAACACCGCGACGCAGAGTCCAATGCCAAGCAAGAACCAGAAGAACGCCGTCCTGCGAAGCTTTTCGGATCCCATCTTGAAGGCGATCCAATACGCGATGATTCCTGCGCCGATCCCGAGCGCGTGCTCCAGAGGCTTCCGCCAAACCGCTTGCCCCGACGATAAGTCCGAGGCAAACGAGGCGTCGAACACGACAAATATGCCGAAGAGGGCTAGCAGCAGCGACGTGATGACAACGCAAGCGTCCGCGCCACGGTCTGTCACGTATTTTCTAAGTTTCGATCTAACGGGAGTCGCGCCGTCCATAGCTAAGTTGTTTTCCCTATGTATGCATTGACGAGCGCGCGGAATGAATCGCCGCGCTCGATGAAGTCCTGATACTGGTCGAAGCTCTTGCACCCTGGCGCGAGCAATAGCGTGTCGCCCGGCTGCGCGGCATCGACCGCAAGCTGAAAAGCCTGCGCGAGTGAGCCGGAGACAACCGCGTCAGGTGGAAAGAACTGCGCGAGGCGAGCGGTATCCAAACCTATGAGGAATGATGCGCGTACTCGCGCGAAATCGATGCCGGTGATGGGCGCCGGGTCGAGATTTCCCAGTACTCCACCCGATATGAGCACGATCGGGCCCGAGCAGGACTCGATCGATGCCCGAAGGGCTTCCGGATTCGTGCACATCGAATTATTGACGAAACGAAGACCGTTGTGCTCACCCAAATATTCCATCCGGTTTTTCAGCCCTCGGAAATTTCGAATTGCCTTCGCGACCTGATCGTCGTCACATCCCATTGTTCTGGCAATCAGCCAGGCCGCAGCAGCGTTATCGACGTTGTGGCGTCCCGGCGACGATAGTTCACTTTCGTTTATCTGGGCGACGTCAAAATCGGAGTTGCTCCCTCCGTACGTGAAGATTTGCGCGCGGATATTCGGCGCAAGCGTTTCCGGCCTCGACTGATTTACGATCACGAAGTCCTCTCCTGTCTGGTTTTCGTAAATCCGTAGCTTTGTTTTTGCATACGCGTCGACCGAACCGTGACGATCTATGTGGTCCTCACCGATATTCGTAATCGTACAAACATGCGGACGAAATTTCTCGATAAATTCCAGCTGGTATGACGACACCTCAGCGACTAGAATCTGGTCCCGTGTGCTTTTTAGAGCTGCTGTCGTAAGCGGCGTCTCAGGATAGCCGCTTCCCGCTAGGTGCCCGCATAGCACCGCATTCTCTCCGCATTCTCGCAGGATAAACCAGGCGAGTGCGGTTACCGTGCTCTTGCCGTTCGTTCCGGTGATCGCGATGATCGGCGCTTTCGATAGACGATATGCTACTTCGATTTCGCTCCAAATCGGAATTCCCTTTTCTTGTGCCTCGGTTAGCGTTGGATGGCGAAGCGGCACTCCCGGTGACGGAGCTACGACATCGACCAAGCTCCAGTCGACTTCCCCCGACCAGCTTGTGCTGACCTCGATTCCGAGGGCTTCTAGCCGATCCATCTCGTGTAGCATCGACAGCTGGTCAGCGGCTTTTTGGTCGACTACGTGGACCGATGCTCCGGACTTAGCCAAGGCAACTGCCATGGCAGTTCCGGCCCGCGCGAGTCCGATGACGAGAAATCTGCCGGTCATCAGAGTAGCCTCCACCTTCCCAGCGCCGAGCCCATGGCGATCATCGTCAAGATGAACTGGACAAGGAGAAAGACGGCCGTTATGCGAGTCTCTGGCCAGCCGAGTTTCTCGAACGAGTGGTGCACGGGGCTGGCAGGTATCAACCGTCTCTTGAAGACTTTAACCCAGAATAGCTGCATTGGAACCAGCGCCAGTTCGAGGATAAATATGAGCGAAACCGAGACCAATACTGCGACTACGTAAGTTAGGCTATGACTTTCGCTTTGAGAAACAAGCGTATTCGCAAATAGAACTCCGAAAGTTGCCCCAAACGGCAAGGCCCCCACATCGCCCATAAATATCTTTGCGGGCGGCGCGTTAAGAAACATGAACGGCACGAGCGCCCCGACCATAGCCATTGCGGCAAAGCCTACAATTCCAGACATAAAAAAGGCGGTGGCGATGATCAATAGACCGCCGCATAACCCATCGAGACCGTCGGAAAAGTTTACGGCATTTGCGAAGAATAGGATGATAAAGCCCACTGTCACCGATAGTTGAATCGAACTTAAGCCGAGCGACGTGACCATGAGTACAACAATAGCTAGCTGTACGAGCAATTTTTGGGTCCAACCCAATCCCCTTTTCCCAGTGAGGTATCGGGGAATCAAGAAATCGTCAATAAAACCCAATAGTCCGAAGCCGAACAAGCCAATTAGGATTGCATTGAATTGCTCTACCGGCCAATGAAAGTCCGAGCTAACTTCTCCGTAGCCATATGAACTATTGCGAACAAGGCATATAGTCACGATCATGGCCAGCAGCGGCGCGATTCCTCCCATGCTCGGTGTGCCTGCCTTACCTGCGTGCTCGGGGGTGTATTGGCTGATCGAAGCGTGAGCTTTGATCCGCCTCAAGACAAGCAGCATCGGCCAGCTGAGCAGCGCAGAGATCAGCAACGCTAGCCAAAAGGGACCGAAGGGCGCGTTTACGAACATAGCGCCGCCTCCAATCCGATGCCCCGCGACGCCTTCAAGAGGATCGCGTCGCCAGGTTGGGCCCGTTCGATCACAACGTGCGCAGACGCGGCGTCTTCAAAAAAAGACATTTCGCCGCTGAACCCTGCTTCCCGCGCTGCAGAGCCGATCCACGGCGCCAACGACCCTACAAGCGCTAGCTCATCCAAGCCAACACCGGCGGCAAATGCACCGATTTCACGGTGGGCCGGTTCCGCATGGTCGCCGAGTTCCAGCATGTCTCCGAGTATGGCGATCTTTCGGCCGGTCACTTTCAAATCGGCGAAAGACGCGAGTGCTAATCGACAAGATTCAGGACTAGAGTTGTATGCATCCAGCCATATTGTAATGCCATTTCGGTCCAGGATCTGCATCCGCTTCTCCGGAATCACTGCTTCCCGCAACGCACGGGCTGCCGACTCGGGAGCCACCCCGGCAGCGCACGCCGCGGCGATTGCCATCGCGGCGTTAGTTGCCTGGATCTCACCGATACCAGGGACGGTGCCGGCTAAGTCGACCTGCGGCCCCCTGACTGCGAATTCTACAAAAGCGCCGGACTGCCGCCATTCGATGACTTCGTAGTCGCCACCCGCGCCGACAGTAACGACGCGCGCCCGCGAAGCATTTACCAGCATTTCCGAGTACTCCGTCTTCGACGGTATCACGGCGACACCGCCCGCCGGCAGACTTTCGAGCAGTTCCGATTTCGCACGAGCTATGCCATCGCGACTTCCCAATTCGCCGATATGCGCGCTTCCGATCGAAGTGATCACGCCGATGTCGGGCGCACTCATTCGCGCCAAATGCGCAATTTGCCCCGGGCCGCGCATAGCCATTTCGATAACTGCGGCTTTGTGCCGCGGCTCGAGCCGAGACCATGTCATGGGCACGCCGTATTCTGTGTTTAAATTTCCTTCTGATTTCAACACGTCACCAAGGGGAGAAATCGCGGCTGCAATCATTTCTTTTACCGTCGTTTTTCCGGCGCTTCCAGTAACGCCGATGACGGGCCCTCTTAGCATCCGGCGAAAGTGGAGGGCCATGGTCGACATTGCGCACATTACCGACGGCCCGATGACGACAGGGCGATATAGCTTCTCATTA
>JAICGT010000111.1 GCA_025922995.1 Fimbriimonadales bacterium | reverse complement strand
TACCAGGTCCGGGCGGGCTGGGCGGCTTGTCCGGATTCGGTTCCGTCAGCCGGCACGGCGGCATCGGCTCCTTCAACGACCGTTACGCCGATCGTGCGCTCAGAAGCGTCGGCCTCCTTGCTGATGCGGAAGATCTGAGGCGCAGTCGGAGGTATACCGCCGTTCTTGTAGTCCACCCGAACCTCGACGTCGCCATAGGGCACCGCGAAGAACTTTGCCTCACCGTTCTCGACAGGCATGGTTTTGGTAAAGCTCGGCGTGTGTAGCCCAATCCTGCCCGACGGCAGAGGTCGACCGCGAGTAAACGCCTTGACCGTTACTTCTGCGGCACGCCACTCCTTGGCATCGACCGTCCAGGAGCCTTCGATGTCGCCGGCTCTCTTGATGGCGACGCTAGACGTCTTCGGCTCGTGAACGACGATCACTTTGCTATCGCCGTCCGCTTCGATGGGTATCGACTTGGAATTGAAAGCCCTTCCGGCCAGCGGCATACGGTCCGGCGTGTCGTCTAAAACCCACACCTCGCGCTCAGTCGCAGATTCGAACCTAATTTCGATTTTGGCCGCGTAACTCGACGCCGCAACTGCCGCCAGCCCGATGCTAAGAATTCTCTTCGTCAAATCCATCCTCCTCGAAACTCGGTGTCAGGTCCTGCAAACATTTGGGAGAAAGGTCTCCACCTCGCAGCAGAGTAACGATGACCGGTATCTCTTCGGCCAATTCGGACGCCAACACACCGTAAGTTTGTTTGCCGAGGCGTACGGAATTGACCTCGGCGAGGTATCCGTGGATGCTGCCTCCGATTGCCGCCGCGCTTCGCGGGCTCAGCTTTTGGGCTAAGAGGGACCCGACGATTCCGCTGAGCACATCCCCAGTTCCGGCGGTTGCGAGCAGCGGCGTGCCGGTTGCGATGACATCCAGCGCGCCGGACGGGTCGGCGACGATCGAGTGAAACCCCTTGAGGATCACAACTTGACCGAATTTCTTGGCCATCTCGGCGGCTGCGCCGAACCTGTCGGAATCGACCGACTCAACAGAGGTGCACAAGAGGCGGGCGGCTTCGCCGGAGTGCGGCGTCATTACTGCCCCGCGCTTGTCGACGCGCAGATCGCGATCAGCAATATGGAAGAGAGCGTCGCCGTCGATCACCCAATTCCGATCGTCATCACCCTGCAAAAGTGCTTGGACTGCGTCGCCTGCGCCCTTCGATCTACCGATGCCCGGGCCGATAACGACGGCGTGAGCTTGTGACATCCACGGCTCGACGGCGAGAGCCGCATCTCCGGTGAGTTCACCGTCCATGCTGGGGAGAAACGCGAGCGGCGCTTCGATGATGCGCGATCGAACGGCTCCAAGGCCCTCCTCCGGCCCGGCCGCCACCACCATTCCGGCGCCCATGCGAAGGGCCGCGCTGGCAACAAGGGCTGCCGCACCGGGATACTGAAGCGAGCCCGCAATCGACAAGACCACGCTGCTGCGCTTATGAGAAAGCGCGCTCCTGGTCGGAAGCAGGCTGTCGATGTCTGATCCAACCAAATTGTGTTTGCCGCCGACAAGTACGTCATCCGGGATGCCGATGCTGACCAGTTTCCAATTGTCGGCATACCGTCGTCCTTCACCGGTAAACAGGTAGCGCTTGGGTAAACCGACGCATAGCGTAAGAAACGGTTGCGGGTGGCTTCCAAGGACTTCGCCTGTGTCGCTGTCGATACCGGTCGGCACGTCGAGCACAACGGTCATTTCGTGTCCACCCAAAGCGTCCATGACCATGGCTACCTCGCCCCGTGCGGGACCTTTCTGGCCCGCGCCGAGGAGCGCATCGACGATCACTTCGCCCGAGTAAAGGTGGTCTAGCCGCCGGTCGTAGCTCTTCGACCCCGGCGTAAAAATGCGGACATCGGTCTCCGCCAAACGGCGATATGCCTTTTTCCCCAAAGGCCGAAGTTTTTCTGGATCAGCCGCTAAAACGACTTCGACGTCGTGGCCGAATTCCGACGACAAATAGAAAGCGGCGATCAAGCCGTCGGCGCCGTTGTTGCCCGGCCCACATAGGATTACGGGCGGGAATTGTGGATCGAGGTGATCGACCTCGAGCGCAACTCGGTAGCCGGCGGTCTCTGCCATCTGCTCCTCGGAAAGCTTCTTCGTGGCAGCGCAGAGACTCTCGACCTCGCGCATTTCGGCGGACGTGACGATTCTCATAGCGCAAACCTTCCGCCGCAGCCGACGTGAGAATAGACTCGATTTCGTTTAAACGGACGTACGCGCTCCAAGACATACCCGCAAATCGTGCATCGGTAGGCGTGCTTTCGGCTAAGTGTGCGCCGTTCTACCGGGTAATCGTGCGTCACTTTGGGCACTAATCCGAGTTGCCGCATTACGACTTTCCATTCGGCTCCGTGCGGCCTGGCCGACCGTCCGAACTGCTGGAAGACGACGAGGTGCGCGTACTCGTGCAGCACCGTGTCGTAAACCCTGGCGTGTGTCGTTAGCACGATCCGGCTCAGCCTGATCTCGTTTTCTCGAAAGTAAGCCTTGCCCGCGCTGGCGGGATAGTTCGTCCAGACGATCTTTGGCATTCTCCCTACCGGTACCCGAGCCCCCGCATCACGCAGCGCATCGACCGCCCAGTCCTCCGGGCTGTCGAACGCCAGCGTCAGCTGTGCGGGGTTGAAGCGAGCCATGCCCTTCTATTATGCGAGACGCCCCGTTGAGGAGTGCGGTTGCTTTCAAAAGCTGCAACCGTCCGACACTCCCAAAGCGGATTTAGGAATAGGAATAATCTCCGTTATGCGCGTCCTCGATATATCGCGCGAGGATGTCGATCGATGCCTGGACGTCCTTGCGGTGGACGGTTTCGTTAACCGTGTGGACATACCGCGTTGGAATAGAGAGCGTAAACGAAGGAATGCCGCCGTGGAGCCTTTGAATCGCTCCGGCGTCCGTTCCGCCAAACGGCAACACTTCCATTTGGTAAGGAATCTTGTTTTTGTCACCGATTTTCTTGAAGTGGTCGACAAGTTTCGGATGGCAGATCAGCGAAGAATCCATCACTTTGATTGCAGTCCCCTTGCCCAGCTTCGTAATATGATCTTGCTCAGGCAAGCCAGGGATATCGTTGGCGAGCGTGATGTCGATAGCGACGGCGATGTCCGGCTTGATCGCAGACCCGCTGGCTGCTGCTCCTCGCAAACCAACCTCTTCCTGCACCGTCGCCACGGCGTAGACGTCGACCCTGTGATTTTTCGCTGCTTTCACCGCTTCGATCATCGTGAAGACTGCAACACGGTCGTCCATGCATTTGCAGGTCAGTAAATCGCCCATTTCTTGCATCGTGCGATTCATGGTCACGGGATCGCCCAGGCTAATTTTTTTCTTCGCAGCCTTACCATCGAGCCCCAGGTCGACGAAGAAATTGTCGATCACTGCAGGCTTGTTCGCTTCGTCCGGCGTTAGCATGTGCTTCGGCTTGGTGCTGGACATCAAAACGCCCGGCAGCGGCCCACCTTTCGCGTGCACGAAAACGCGCTGACTCGCCATCTGCCGCGGGTCCCACCCGCCCAGCGGCTGGATCCGCAGGAAGCCGCTGTCGTCGATGAACTTCACCATGAATCCGATTTCGTCCATGTGCGCGGCGAGCATAAGCTTCTTCGGCTCTCCTTTCACGCCCTTAGCTCGCTTGACGCAATGCACATTGCCCATCGAGTCGACCTCGATATCACAAATCTTGCCGAGTTCGGCTTTCACGATTTCGCGGATGGCTTCTTCGCGGCTCGGCACGCCGTGAGCTTCGACAAGTTTGCGCAGGAGTTCGACATTCATAGGTTCGGAGTATATACCGATGCGCTCGCGTAAACTGTGCTCATGCAAGCCCGCCGGATCCTGATCTACGGCGTTACCGGCTCGGGAAAAACGCATCTGGCGGCGCGGCTGTCAGACAAGACCGGGATTCCGTGGCACTCTGTGGACGACCTGACGTGGCTGCCGAACTGGGAGATGGTGCCGGATGGCGAACAGCGCTCACGCATAGCCGAGATTTGCCGGGGCGAGGAGTGGATTCTCGATACCGCGTATGCCAAGTGGAAGGAGATCCCTCTCGCGAGGGCAGAGCTGATCGTGGCGCTCGACTATCCCCGATGGGTATCTCTGGGCCGGCTGCTCAAGCGAACGATTGCCCGGGCGATAGACCGGCGCCCCGTGTGCAATGGCAACCGAGAGTCGTTCCGCCTCATGTTTTCGCGAGAGTCGATCATCGTCTGGCACTTCAAGTCGTTCGCCCGCAAGCGGAGCAGGATCAGGGAATGGATGGCACAAGGGCTTCCGGTAGTTCGACTTTGCAGCCCGCGAGAGATGGAGCGCTGGCTCCGATCGGCCCAAGAATCTCACGTCTGAACGACAAGTCGGGACTTAAGACCTAATTGTTTAGGAATCTTGACAAACACATTAAGAATCTTATACAATATCTCCAACGGTTCGCAGAGAATCGTAAAACGGAGAAAGAGATGAAAACATTGACGATCCACTTGGAGCGAGATTTGGTGACGAGGGCAGCGGCCGGAAGCCGCGAAGCGTTCGACGGACTTGTGGATCAGCACTACCAAGCCGTGTACGCCCATGCCTATCGCATCCTAAGGAACAGCGAAGACGCATCGGACGCAACGCAGACGACGTTCGTCAAAGCCCTTCGGTCGATCCGAGAATTCGACGTCGAGCGGCCCATGCCGCCCTGGCTGTATCGGATATGCGGCAACGTCTGTATCGACATCGCGCGGTCGCGACATCGAACGAACGAGCCGATCGAAAAGCACTCCTACATGCTCGAAAGCGGAGACGACCTTGAGGACGCAGCGGAGCAGTCGGACCTGAAAGACAAGATTCTTACGGCGATTTTGAATCTTCCCGAGAAGTACCGACGTATCCTTATCCTCAGGCACTATGAGCAGATGGCGGTCGAAGAGATAGCCGACGTCTTGCAGGCGCCCGAAGGCACGATCAAGAGCTGGCTCTTCCGCGCCCGGGCAATGCTTCGAAAGGAGCTGGCGCCGCTCGTGGAAT
>JAICGT010000110.1 GCA_025922995.1 Fimbriimonadales bacterium | reverse complement strand
CGGGGCAGCCGCGTGACCACCGGCGCAGGCACTAATCGAGGGCAATCTTGCGTACTAAGTACGGGCCTCACGGCTCGTTTTTGTGATATGCGAACGATTTTTTCTGCGGCAGCGTTAGCCGCTGTGGGCATTGCGTGCGGTCAGGGGCTTACACTTGACGAAGCGATCGCGTATGCAAAGGCGCACAACGGGCGCATCGCAGCATCGAGGTTCGACGTTCTGATTTCGGACTCGGCCGTCCGCGCCGCGCTGTCCACTTTTTGGCCCCGCGTAACGCCGGAGTACCGTTTCGTAGATACGCGTAACTCGATCGGCACCACCGGAGTTTCCGACAACTTTCACGACCTCGGAGTCTCTTCCACCTGGCAGATTCTCGACGGTGGCCAGCGGCAATACGACGTCGCGAGGTCAAAAAACTCGGCTCAGGCGACCGTGTACGACGCATCCGACACGCTTCGCCAAACCATATTTTCGGTCACTCAGCAGTTCTTCGAGGTGCTTCGCTCGACTGAGCTCTTCCGCGTTGCAGATGCGCAGGTCGGGCGGGCGCAACAGACCCTCGATGCGACGAAAGTTCAGGTCGAACTCGGGTCGACTCCCGCGAAGGACATTTTGCAGGCGGAAGCCGACCGTGCGAACTCTCAGGTGGCGCTAATCACGGCACAGAACGCGATCAACTTCAGCGAAGCAGCGCTCAAGGCGCTGATCGGCTGGGAGGAACGGGATCTTCCCGACCTCGTAGAGCCGACACCCGAGTTTCAGGAACTGAGTGTTTCCAGCCTTGAAGACGCAATCGAGAAAGGGCTCGCGCACCGACCCGACCTTCTTGCAACCAAGAAGCGACTCGACGCCCAGCGGTACACCGTGCTTACCGCGCAGAGAGAAGCCGGGTTCGACTGGACGCTAAACTTGAACCACGCGCTCAGCGTCGAACCCGACGAGGGACAGAACCGCAACCTCACCTTCGCGCTGACGTATCCGCTGTTCGACGGTGGCCTGTCGCGAGAAAACCTGAGGCAGTCGCGCTACAGCCTCGAAGCGCAGAAAGCTCTGCATGAGCAGCAACTCAAGGACGCCATGAGCGAGATCGAGAGCGTTTATAGATCACGTGAGCAGAACCGGCTCAGGCTCGATGCCAGTAGAATCGCGCTAGCGGCAGCGAGGGAGAACTTTGCCGCAGCCAGCGAGAGCCAAAAAGAAGGCGCGTCTACCGTGTTCGATGTCACGAACGCCCAGATCACGTTGGTTACCGCGGAGACCAATTACGTCCAAGCTCTTTACGATTACTACATCAGCGACGCGGAACTCCGGCTGGTAACGGGCGAGCCGATGCTCGGAGAATAGATTTGAAAAGAAAAACGCTAACCATCATCATAACCGTCTTCGGACTGCTGTTCCTGTCCTGGTGGTTCTTCCTCAAGGGCAGTGGCGACGGCCTCGACGACATTACTTACCGAACGGCCGAAGTCGAGAGGGGCGACATCGTGCAATCGTTTAGCGCGACCGGCGTTTTGCAGCCGCTCACGGTTGTGGATGTGAAGAGCAAGGCCGGCGGTGAGGTTGTCGAGCTTGCCGTCGAAGAGGGCTCGGTTCTCAAGAAGGGCGACGTCGTCGCCCACATCGACCCCCGGGATACACGCGCCCTCTATGAGCAGGCGGTGGCAGATCTCACGTCCACGCAGGCACGAAAGACCCAGAACGCCTATCAATTGCAAATGCAGATCACGCAGTCCGCGTCTGCGATTACGAGCGCAGAGTCGCAGCTCAGGGCTGCCAAGTTGAACCTGCAGACGTTAGAGGCCCGCGCCGGCGCCCAGCCGAGTCTTACAGAAGCGGCCATCTCTCAGGCGCAGTCGAGCTACGAGCTTGCCAACAAGGATTTGGACCTGCTCAAGCAGGTGACTATTCCTGAGACCCGGGCTTCCGTTCGGGGCGAACTCGACCGCGCCGTCGCCGAATTGAACGCGGCGCGCGCGAACCGGGACCGTAATCAGAACTTGCTTTCAAAAGGCTACGTCAGCGCACAAGCAGCCGAGCAGGCCGTCACCGCCTACGAAGCTGCGGTGGCTTCGCACCGCAACGCGCAAGAGCGTAGCCGGAGCCTCGAGGACAGCCTCCGCGTACAGCTTGCCCAAGCCGAAGCGCGGCAAAAGCAGGCGATGGCATCCCTGCAGCAAGCCCGGGCGAACTCGATCGCGGTCGGCACGAGCGTCCGAGACCTGCAGAATGCCCGCGAGCAGGTGAAGCAAGCCGAAGCTTCGCTCGCGCAAGCCAAAGCGAACAAACGACAAATCGATGTTGCCCGCAGCGAAATGAAGGCCGCCGACGCCGCGATCATCCGAAGCCGCGTCGAACGAGACAACGCCAAGGTTCAGCTCGACAGCACTACGGTGGTTTCGCCGCGTGACGGCGTAGTGATTCTGAAATACTTAGAAGAAGGCACGATCATCCCCCCGGGAACAAGCGTTTTTAGCGAAGGGACGTCAATTGTGCAAATCGCGGACGTATCGACCATGTACGTGGAAGTGCAAGTGGACGAGGCGGATATCGCGGCTGTAAAGCCCGGGCAGCGCGTGATGGTGCGATTGGAATCCGATCCTCGCGCTCCCTTGACCGGCAAAGTTACGCGCGTCAATCCGGGCGCGGTAACGCAAAACGGCGTTACTCAGGTCAAGGTGAGGGTGGAAGTGAAAGGCAACGGTAAGGTGAAGCTGATGCCCGGCCTGAATGCGGCTTGCGAATTCATTCAAATGGAGAAAAAAGACGTTTTGATGGTTCCCGCGCAAGCGATTAAACGCGAGGGCGAAAAAACCATGATCGAAGTAATGGCTGAGCCCAAGAAGCCGGTGATGAAAGAAGTCAAAGTGGGGAGCCAAGGCAACGGTATGTTCGAAGTTGTTTCCGGCCTTTCCGAGGGCGACGTTATTGTAACGAGCAAAATCGACAGGGCGCAGATCGAGGAGCAGCAGCGACGCATGGAAGACGCGGCGCAGCAGCGGAGCCCAATGAGCGGCCCCGGCACGGGCGGGCGTCGATGACGCTCTTAGACAGCCTCTCGAGCGCGGCGTCGTCACTTGCCTCGAACAAGCTACGATCGATATTGACCACTCTCGGCGTTATCATCGGCGTCGCTTCGGTGATCGCCATGGTCGGTATCGCGGAAGGCACGAAGAAGCAGTCTCTTGAACGGCTGGAAGCTCTGGGCAGCAACCTCATTTCCGTTATGCCGCAGCGTCGGTGGAACGTAGCACCCGGGGAAACACCCAAGACGCTGCAGATGGAAGACGTGGAGCTCATACGGCGATCGGTGCCGACCGTTATGGCGGTGACCGGAGAAGTTCGCGAGGGAGTCACCGTTAAATACGGCTCGTTGAACGAGCGTTCGCAGGTCACGGGCGGCTTACCGGAGATCCAGCAGATTCGCAACGTAAAGTTGAAAGAAGGCCGGTTTTTTACCGAAGATGAAAATGAGCAAATCGCAAAGGTTTGCGTTCTCGGCTTCGATATTTACGATCGGCTTTTCGGCGATGGAACGTCGGCACTGGGCGCCATCGTGCGTATCGAAGGACAGGATTTCGAGGTGATCGGGATTGCTTCGTTCAAAGGCGGAGGCGGATTTATGAATCCCGACGACATGATTTATGCGCCCATTAATACCGTGATCAATCGCATCGAGCGCGACGAATCCTTGAGCTCGATATCGGTGCAAGCAATGAATTCCGACGTCATGCCTTATACATTGGCAGAGGTCCAAAAAACTTTGGCCAGCGTGCGAACGGACGCCGGCGGCGAGGAGCTTTTCCGGGCGTTTAATCAAGGCGAGCTGATCGAGACCGCCGAGGAGCAGTCGCGCATTCTTAGCCTTTTGCTTGCAGGAGTCGCAAGTGTTTCGCTCCTTGTCGGCGGAATCGGCATCATGAACATCATGCTCGTATCCGTAACCGAGCGCACCAAAGAAATCGGCTTGCGAAAAGCATTGGGCGCAACGCAAGATGCGCTCTTGAGCCAATTTCTGCTCGAGAGCATCATGCTTTGTCTTTTAGGCGGCGTGGTCGGCGTGCTCTTAGGTATCGGTAGCGTAACTTTTGTAGCGGGGCTAATGGGCGTTCCTCCCGTCATCGTGCCTGGTGGAGTGGTTATCGCGTTCGGGTTCGCCGCGCTCGTCGGAATCTTTTTCGGCTTTTATCCGGCGTATTTAGCTGCAAGGATGGAGCCGATTGAGGCGTTGCGCAGTGAATAATCCCGTTATCGAAACGCGGGGCATCTCAAAAGATTACGAGATGGGCACGATCGTCGTGCACGCTCTCAAAAACGTGGACCTCAGCATCGATAAGGGCGAATTTGTCGCGATCATGGGGCCATCGGGATCCGGCAAAAGCACGTTCATGAATGTGATCGGCTGCTTGGACCGCCCCACAAGCGGCACCTATTTTTTAGACGGACGCGAAGTTTCTAAAATTAGAGACGACGACCTTGCACTGCTGCGCAATAAGTTCATCGGTTTCGTTTTTCAAACTTTTAACTTGCTGCCGCGCGCAACGGCACTGCACAATGTCGAGTTGCCAATGGTTTACGCGGGCGCGCGCGACCGGAGTGGGCCGGCCAAGGCGGCGCTGGAAAGAGTCGGGCTATCGCAGCGCATGGACCATCGGCCGAACGAAATGTCGGGCGGCCAGCAGCAGCGCGTCGCCATCGCGCGAGCTTTGGTCAACGAGCCCGTTTTGCTGCTAGCCGACGAGCCCACGGGAAATCTGGATTCCCACACGACCGAAGAGATTCTTGCGCTGTTTCAGGAACTCAACGACGAAGGCAAGACGATCGTTATCGTGACGCACGAAGAAGATGTGGCCGGGCACTGCAAACGAATCGTACGGTTTCGCGACGGCGAGATCGTCGGCGACGAATCGGTGCAGAATCGAGTTGTCGCACGACGAGCGTGACTTTGGTGCCGAAGGCGGGAGTCGAACCCGCACGAGGTCTCCCTCAACGGTTTTTGAGACCGCCGCGTCTGCCATTCCGCCACTTCGGCCCGTAGCCATTATGCCCGACCCCGCGCGCTCAGCGCATTTCGTCGAAGTGCTCCGCGATCGTCCCCGTGAGGTCCGCTATCGCGCCGAACCCCCATGCGCTGAGGACCGCG
>JAICGT010000109.1 GCA_025922995.1 Fimbriimonadales bacterium | reverse complement strand
TATCTCGAGGCGGCCGAAGCCGAGGAGATGCAGATCGCGGCGGTCACCGAGACGCACATCCATGCGGACTATCTTTCGGGAGCCAGGGAGCTTGCCAAGATTGCCGGCGCCCGGCTGTATCTGTCCGGAGAAGGCGGAACCGACTGGCAGTATGAGTTCGCACACGCGGATGGCGCGACGCTTCTGCACGACGGCGACGAGTTTTGCGTCGGGCCTATCAGGTTTCGAGCGGTCCATACGCCGGGACACACGCCGGAGCACCTCGCTTTCATCGTAACCGACGAGGCGGTTGCCGACATCCCGGTAGGCGCGCTCACCGGCGACTTCATATTTGTCGGAGACGTCGGAAGGCCCGACCTGCTGGAAAGAGCCGCACAACAGGAAGGCACGATGGCTCAGGGCGCCGAGACGCTGTACGCATCGCTCGACAAGTTTCGAAACTTGCTGCCCGACTTCGCGATGCTGTTCCCGGGCCACGGCTCTGGATCCGCTTGCGGAAAGGCCCTGGGCGGAGTCCCTGTGACGACGCTCGGCTACGAGAAGGCGTCGAACTGGGCGTTTCGCACTCCGTCTCCTTCGGCTTTTGTGGATGAAGTGCTTACGGGCCAACCCGACCCTCCGGCTTACTTCGCGATGATGAAGAGGCTCAACCGGGCAGGACCGCCGATCTTGGGGGAGACTAAGCAACTTCCCGAGTTCGACCCCGAGGTGTTGCCACAGGTGCAGGCCGACACGTTGATCGTCGACGTCCGGTCGAGTGAGGATTTTATCGACGGACACGTGCCCGGCTCGCTGTATTTACCGGCGTCCAGAAACAGCTTCGTCACCCACGCGGGCTCGATTCTCCCGTATGACCGCCCTCTGACCCTCATCGCTGCAAACCGTACGCAGGCTGAGCACGCGAGAAGTCGTCTGCGCTTGATCGGCCTCGATAACGTTCGCGGCTGGCTGGCGTTGGACAACACAGTAGAAGTGATACCAACGAACGAGGTCGAGCCTGAGGAAGCGTGGGAAGCCGCGAAAAGCGGTCAAGCTACGCTTCTCGACGTGCGCAATACCGACGAATGGTGGGATGGCCATGCGCCACACGCGCAACACATCCCTCTGAGGCGGCTCGCCGAGCGCGCCGGTGAGATCGACCGGACTAAGCCGGTTGCCGTTTACTGCGAATCCGGAAGCCGCTCGCTGGTGGCTTGCAGTTTGCTCGCACGCCTCGGCTTCTGCGCGTCGAACGTCCGCGGAGGATTCATCGAGTATTCAAGCAGGGACTTGCCGGTCGCAACGGGAGGGGCACCGTAAATGGGCGCTGATTCGACTAAGGACTTCATCATTCGGCTGGGCGAAGTGAGCGACCTTCCACTGCTGTACCTAATGCTTTACGAGGCTGCGGCAGCCAATCCTGCGATCCGGCAACTCGATCGCGAGGCAGCGCTTTCCTTGCCGCAGGTTCGGAAATACGTGGAAGGCTGGGGACGAAGAGGAGACCAGGCGGTCGTCGCAGCAGAGCACACCGGCCGGCAGTTGGGCGCAGCCTGGTATCGGCTCTTCACGGCACAGGACCCCGCCTACGGATTCGTTTCCGAGGATGTGCCGGAAGTGACGATGGGCGTCGTCGACGATGCCCGTGGGCGAGGCATCGGCAGCGCGCTATTAAAAAGGATCGTGGAGCAAGCCCGCGAGGAGGGTTTCGACGCGCTCAGCCTATCTGTCGAGGCAGATAGCGAAGCCGTCGCGCTCTATGAACGCCACGGCTTCGAATTGGTCGGCAAGTCCAAACAACGTCCGACGTCGAACATCATGATCTTGCGGCTTTAAGCGGTCGCCTGCATCCCTGCCATGGTGACGGCCACCGCGTGGGCGGCGAATCCTTTCATGACTTTCGCCCATCCGTCGGTGTCATCGTCTGCGAGTTGCGTGTCTCCCATGTCCTCGAGGCTGTAGGTTGCGCGAAACTTTCCGTTTTCCCCCGGCTGAATAGCAGCCATCGGCATGCCGACCGAAATCACGAAGTCGGCGACGCACTCGTCGCGTTCGATCGCTTCGACGTCGCGGTCCTTATCGGTGAGGTTCTCGATCCTAATCGGCATCACAACCGGAGCCCCGACCGCCACCGACGGCTTCAGCGTCACGGCCATTTCGATCGTATGCCTCGCAATCGACCGCGGCAAGTCCTGTCGATACCCGGCTGCGTAACCGAACGGCACCTGGTGGTTTACCGAGATGCCCAACTCCTCGGAGCACCCGTCCAGCGCTTCGGAAATCGTCCTTTCCAGGACGTTGCGGATCAGCGGCCCGCGAAACTCCGGTGAAGACGTTTCCGCCCAGCGCATCACGGATTCGACAGCGGCTGTGTCGCCTCTGTCGTCGAACTGTAGCTTGGCGCTAAAGCCCGGCCGTTCGAATCGAAGCATGCCCCGTCCACCGACCTGGTCGGCTTCGATGTAAGGGATGTCCGCGTTTCGATACAGGTCACGGATGCCGGCGGAAACCGGATCCGTTTCAAAAACGAGATGAGGCTTGCCCTCGGGGTCTTTGGCAGACACGAGAGCGGCGAATGCAGGTTTGTTGAGCTCCACCTGAAGTGAAGCGATGTTCGGCTCGGCGGCAAACAGTCGTTTGCGGGCGGGCCGAAGCGCCAGTCGCATGTCGGCGGCTCTGGAGAACTGCTCGACGACTAGACGATGCCCAGCTTCGAGGACAAGGCGATTTGGTTGATAAGACACGAAAACCCTCCGTTGATCGTTTGAATAACCTGCGCCGCCTCTCCCGGGGTCAACGCCATAAAGATTCGGTTATGGAGTCATTCTGCACGCTTTCTTCGTCTTTGTGCAAGAGGCGGTACTTGTGCCTCTCGGCAAACTATGGGAACCAGCCTATTTCGAGCGGGAATTGCGGAGGCTCTCGGGGTCTTTATGCTGACCTTTATCGGCGGATCCGCAATATGTATGAACGCGTTCATGAAGTTGCCCGGCATCGGCGGGCCAACCGACGGCTTCGGCGTCCTGGGCATCGCGCTTGCGCACGGGTTTGCCCTCATGCTTGCGGTTTACATGTTCGCTTCGAGATCGGGCGCGCATATCAACCCCGCCGTTACTATCGGGCTGTTCTTGATCGGCAAAGTAAAAGCCAACCAAATGCTCACCTATGTTTTTATGCAGTTGGTCGGCGCCGTCATCGGAGGTCTCGGCGTCCTGGCGATGTTTACGATGTTCAAGGACAACGCGCCCTACCTCGGCCACCTTTCCTACAACGCCGACTCACTCAGCATGGTAAAGGCGATCGGCATCGAGGCGATGCTGACCTTTGTACTCATGCTGACGGTGCTGATGACCGCCGTCGACTCTTCGAAATCTGCCCGCCAGATGTTCGGCTTTTGCATCGGCATGGCGGTGTTTCTCGGGATCATGATTGGGGACAAGTACACCGGCGCAGCAATGAACCCCGCCCGCTACTTCGGCACGGCAGCCGTCTCCGGCAGGCTCGACCAACTCCTCGTCTACTTCATCGGGCCAATCGTGGGCGCCGTCATCGCGGCGTTCGTTTACAAGTTTTTCCTCGAAGAAAAGAATGCCGTAGCGGCGGCAGAGTCTCATATCTAACCTCCTCAACCCATTCGGGCGTTCGGCTATCTCTCCCTTCGGGCCGGGCGCCCACCTTTTCTAGGGAACCCACGACGCTCGTGTACGCGTCTTAATCTATGCGCACCGGCAACTTTATGCCGAAATCTAAGCGTATCACCCCCATAACCTACGATGAAATTAAAGTCTTTCCTCGCCGCAGCCGCGCTCGCCATCTCTGCAATGGCGACCGCCCAGACTATGTCCGACGCTTCGAAGCAGAACGTGCTTACGGAGATCGACAAACTTATCACCACCAGCGCATACGTCGGCGGAGTCGACTTCTCCAAGTGGGACGAATTCTCCGCTAAACACAAACCCGACTTCATGAAGGCGACGACCCAGGAGTCGTTCGCCGGAGCCGTAAACAAGGCGCTCGATGAGTTCGGGTTTTCGCACATTCAACTGCTCACTCCACGCTCTTCGGAAACGCGAGTTACCGGCAAGAGCGTCGGTATCGGCGTCCTCATCCAGCCCGACCCCAAGGGCATCAAGATCGTCAAAGTTCTAAAGGGTGGCCCCGCTGAGTCTGCCGGCGTTAAAGTCGGCGACGTCATCGTCAAGGCCGACGGCGAAAAGGTGGACGGTCCCGAGAAGGTCCGCGGTCCGAAGGGCACAAAGGTCCAAATCACCGTCCTCAGAAACGAAAAGGAAATCGACATTCCCATCGTTCGCAACGAGTTCTCCCTGTTAGAGAAAGACGAACTTGAGTGGATCGATTCCAAGACCGCGCTGCTCACCGTCAACACCTTTGCGACAGGCTATGACCGAAAGCTCATCGACAGCTACTTTGAGCAGATCAACGCGAAAGCCGGACGACTCATCATCGACCTGCACACGAACGGCGGCGGAGCGGTGACCAACCTCACGCACCTCGCCGGTAAGGTCATGCCCACGAAGCACTCGATGGGCGCCTTTGTAACCCGGTACCAGGCCGACGAATACAAGAAGAAGAATCCGGGCGCAAAAGACGACCCCGTTCTCATCGCCAAAGAAGGCGGCATCGTGATTCATCCGATCGCTCGCCGCGAGGCCAAGCCGTTCAGCGGTGAGCTAGTCGTGGTGATCGGCCCGGGCTCGGCAAGCGCGAGCGAGATCTTCGCCGCCTCGGTTGAAGACAACAAGCGCGGCAAAGTGATAGGAGTCAAATCGGCAGGAGCGGTTCTCGCCAGCACGTTCCGAACCCTGCCGGAAGGCTTCTCACTTCAACTCCCGATGATGGAATACGTCACGGCGGGTGGCAAACGCCTCGAAGGCACCGGCGTAGCCCCGTCGATCAAAGTCGAAGTCACAAAGCTCGAAGAGCGAGCCGAAGTGATCAAGGCGGCGACCGAAGCCTTCTCAGCGATTAAGCGCGAGGGCATCGGCCTCACCTCCGGCGGCGGCGGGTTCTAAAGAGCCAGGTTACGCGGCACATCCCTGTGACGCGTAACCATTTAAGCTGTAGCCTTCTCGAACCTGCGCGACACGGCATCCCAATCGATCACTTGCAAGAATGCGTCGATGTGCGACGCCCGATCAGTGCCGAAATCGAGGTAGTAGGCGTGCTCGTAAAC
>JAICGT010000108.1 GCA_025922995.1 Fimbriimonadales bacterium | reverse complement strand
TGCCGATGCATGCTCCGTTTTTGTGGGACAGATCGAGCAGACGCCGCCGATGTTTAGCGCGGTGAAAATAGACGGTGAGCGGCTTTACAAACTGGCCCGGAAAGGCATCGAAGTTGCACGGCAGTCGCGCAGCGTCGAGGTTCTTGAATTCGACTGCCTGTCGTATGAATCCGACACACTCGAGTTTCGTGTCACGTGCTCGTCGGGCACTTACGTCCGAACGCTTATCCACGACCTCGGGGAGCATCTTGGCGTCGGAGCGCATATGACGGGGCTTAGAAGAACGCGGGCAGGCGCGTTTGAAGTCGGCGACGCCGTCGCGCCGGAGGCGGCAACGCCCGAGTCGTTGTTGCCGCTTGAAGAGTGCCTGGAACCCATGCCCATGATCCGACTTCCCGAGCCTGTTGCGGAGCGCGTGCGGCATGGCAATGACTTCACACACGCCGCAGATGTCCAAGGCAACCTGCTCGGGATTATCGACGATGACGGCTTGTATGCCGTCGCAAAGCGGCTCGACGACAAACTTTGGCGTCCCGTCCGCAATCTGCCGGTTCGATAACAAAGAGCCCCGGAACGTCTTTGTTCCGAGGCTCAGTGAGTCGTGTGTTTAAGCGGGACTAACCTTTGCCTTTGCCCTTGCCGTTACTTTTCCCTTTGCCTTTGGATTTGTCGTTCTTTGCTTTGTTTTTGTTGTCGTCAAATCCGCCACCCTTGTTTTTCTTGGGTGGTGCGACCTTCTTGCCGCTCGTAGGGTTCGTGTAAACGCGGACGTTGCTGCGGGAATCCCAGTCCCGCGAGTTGCGATAGTTTGTCAGCAAGCCTCGGTAATCGCTGCCGCGTGATCTGGATATCACATCGGCGATATAGGCATCGCGATAATTGATGCCCTGGTTGCGTGCCCAATCGAGGTCTCGCGAGGACGTGCGCTTTCGTTCGAACCGATGGCGCCACACGTCGTCGTAGACGTCGCGGTCACTTCCGAACTTGCCGGCCTTTCTCGCTTTGTTAAATTCGCCGGGATGCATGCCGATCGCATGCGCGATTTGGCCCCAGCCCATTCCGCTGCGCCGCATCTGATAAATGTCGTCGCGGTCGCGTCGGCCGTACTTTTGCAGTGTCAGCGCAGTAAGCAAATCGTTGTCGTTGTAGCCATAACGATTGCGCATGTCAAAAACCACGCTGTCGTGAAGGCCGAAGTCGCGAGCGAGTCCGCCGAGCAAAATCGCCTCGCCGTAACCTACGTTGTATCGGTCCATAAGCTTGTCGGCAAAGCTCTGCGAGAACGCAGGAATCGCTGCGGCAGTCGCTAACGCTAATATAAGAATCTTTTTCATATTGTTGACCTCCTGTTGGGGTGTCTTCTATAAGACTCCGGGAACCAATGCGGGGTTCCAGTTTGAGCCTGTGTTGTGTACATTTGACGATCAGGGGCGCGGCAGGCTTCGCAGGTCCGTTTCTACGCGGTAATCTTTACGCGTGAACTCGTATCGAGTGGCAATTTTGGGAGCTACGGGCGCGGTGGGACAAGAGCTGTTGACCCTGCTGGCAAAACGGCACTTTCCGACCTCGGCGGTAAGGCTGCTTGCGAGCCCGCGGTCTATGGGCCGAACCCTGCCGTTTCGCGGTGTTAACGTGCCGGTCTCCGCGGTCAGCGAAGGGCTTTTCGACGACGTCCAGATCGCATTTCTCTCGGCAGGGGCAGAGGCAGCCAAAACGTGGGCGCCGATCGCAATGGGAAAGGGGGCGGTCGTGATCGATAATTCCAGCGCTTTTCGCATGGACGAAGACGTTCCTCTCGTCATTCCCGAGATCAATTGGCACGCCGTTGCGGATCATCATCGCCTGTTTCCCGTGGGCAACTGCACCGCAATTATTTTGATGATGGCGGTCGCCCCGCTGCAGCAATTCGGAAAATTGAAGAGGCTTGTCGTGAGCACTTACCAAAGCGTAAGTGGGGCCGGCGCGCGTGCGATGGACGAATTGCAGACGCAAATGCGCGCAATCGCCAAGGGCGAAGAATTGTCGTACGAAGTTTTCCCGCAGCCGATCGCTTGCAACTTGTTTAGCCACAACACGCCGATAAACAGCCACGGCTACAACGGCGAAGAGTGGAAGGTGATTGAAGAAACGCGAAAGACCTTGGGGTTGCCCGACCTGGCAATCGAGGTGACATGCATTCGCGTGCCCGTGATGCGCGCCCACAGTATGAGCGTTAACGTGGAATTCGACGGGCGTGCGCCCGACATAGACGAAATGCGAAACGCGTTAGCGGAAGCAAAGGGGCTAAAGGTCGTAGACGACCGTGAGAATAACCACTTCCCTACTCCTTGCGAGGCCGCAGACCAGGACGACGTCCTCGTAGGACGCTTGCGAGTGGACGTGTCGAACCCGAACGCGATCAGCCTTTTTTGCAGCGGCGACCAGCTGCGCAAGGGAGCGGCGTTGAATGGAATTCAGATTGCGGAACGGCTCGTTTCGGGTGGCAGAGTGTAATTCGGCTCAGCGGTTATCGCTTAGGGCAAAATAGCTGGAGCGTGCCGATATGGTCGTATCCCAAATGCGGATAAAGGCGCGCGCCTGCGCCGCTGGCGAGTAGCACGCTGCGGTTTATACCAAGCCGCTTGTCGTCCTCCATCACCGCGCTCATGAGGGCCCGTCCGTAACCCCTGCCGCGATATTCCTTCCTAACAAATAAATCGGCAATCCACGTATCACTTCCGAGTGGAACGCTTCCAACCCAACCATACGCCTGATTACCATCGATGACCGCATACAGCCGATGTTCCGGATTCATAGCGGTCAGATCCACGTCGCGAATCGCCTTTCTATTTCTGCGATGCATCTTTATCTTGTCCGAGTCTTCAATCGACTGGACTCGGCGAACCGCCGGCTCGCAGTCGTAATGAGGAATAGACCGCATATCGTGCACGAAGAATTCCTCCGAAAGCATCGACCGATATCCCGATGCCTTGTAGGCCGCGCGAATGTCGTCGGACGAATCGGCCGGCGTATGCATGTGACTAATAAAATGCCTTCCCAGCTTAGCTTTGCGCGCGAACTCGGCAACAAACTCGGGTGATTCTCCAAACGCAACGACTTCGGCTTTTCGTGTCACTCTTCTCAGCTTTTTCCCGATACCGTCTTTCAAAACCCATACGCCGGAGGTGCGTTCAAAAACATAGGGATGCGCGAAGCTCTTCATGAAACAGTGGCCGCGAACGAACGTCTCCACCGCCGACTCGAAGTCGTTCATCTACAAATCGTCGCCGAGCGCACGCCCGTAAAAGCGCTGCATAAAGTCCTGATATCCGGCATCTTCGATCGTCGGCTGCCACCATTCTCGATGGTCGCGGTACCAATCGATGGTCGCGTCGAGTCCTTGGTCAAAATCGATTTGAGGCGTCCAGCCCAATTTGCGCAATTTTTCAGACGACATGGAATATCGAAAGTCGTGCGCGCCCTCCCTCGGGTCGGGAATACGCTTAATTAAATCTTCCGATAAATCCAGCCGCGTCAATAAGCGGTCGACAATCCAACGGTTCTCCCGTTCATTCGAGTCCGAAACGTTGTACACTTCCCCATCGCTGCCCTTTTCGAACGCGGTCAGAATGCCTGCGGCGTGGTCGCGAGCATGGATCCACTCACGCCGTTGCAATCCCTCGCCATACACAGGAATCTTTTTCCCTTGTAACAACCGAACGAGCGAAAGAGAAATCAATTTCTCGGGATATTGAAACTCTCCGTAAGTGTTTCCGCCGCGCGTGACGATAACCCGCGTTTTGTATGACACGAAATGCGCCCTGCAGAGCAGATCGCCGGCGGCTTTACTGGCGCTATACGGGGTATTCGGCTCCAATGGCGACTCTTCCGTGAATTCACCGTCTACCGTTGACCCGTAAACTTCGTCGGTAGAAACGTGCAAAAAGCGCTTTAAACGGTGATCCTTGGTCGCTTCGAGCAGTGTGTATACGCCTTGCACATTCGTATCCAAGAAGTCGCCGGCGCTCAGCAAGCTCCTGTCGTTGTGGGTCTCTGCTGCCGTATCGATGATCGCCTCGATATTGCGGTCACTAATAATCCAGCTCACACGATCGCGGTCTTGAATCCTGCCTTCGAAGAAAGCAAAGTCTCCCAATTCGTCACAGCCTTGCAAATTCTCCTTGTTTCCCGCATAAGTCAAGGCGTCCAACACCGAAACCGAGTAGCCTTTCTCCAGGAGAAGGCGGCAAAGGTGACTGCCGATAAAGCCGGCGCCACCGGTTAGCAAGACCCGCACTAGTCGTCCATCCCGAATCTGGAGTCTTCGTCGTCCTCGTGCCTGATCTCATCGACGGCTTCTGCGCGATTGACGCCGGCATAGAGGCGGTCGGGAAAATTCAACACGAACGCGTCGTCCGAGCCTATGTTCTTGTAGGCATGAACGACCCCCGGTGGCACCGTAACAAAGACCGGGTCGTTTTCGCCGACGTCCATGACGACTTTTTGGTCTGCGGCTCCAGAGCGGTTCTCCCAAAGATATAGTCTGAACTTGCCCGACAGGAATGCAAAGCCGTCCGTCTGATCGACGTGCTCATGCGGACCCCTTGCGACGCCCGGGCGGGTAACGCTTAGGTACCCCATCGTGGGCTTGAAGCCTTGCGGCAACTCGTCGTCGCGAAACAGTTCGATCAACCAGCCACGAGCATCCTCGTGGCGGCTCATACGCCTAACCAGTACCCCCGGTAACGGTTCTTCAAATACGGGCATGCGCCAATTATGGCGTGCCGTTTCGAATTGCCAGTACGAAGTTGCGAATATTGAGCTTGAGTCCTATTCGCCCCTCGTACTGTGGGTTCAGGTGATCGATGTCGGTTCCTGTATTCTCGAGAAGGGTCTGAATTTCTTCGGTCGTGTAGGGCCTCTTCGCGTACTCCAAGCCTATCGCGATGCCCGCAGCGACCATCGGCGAAGCAAACGACGTGCCTGACCAGACTGCCATTGTGCCGTTCCAATAGTAACTCTTGATGCCCGTTCCTGGAGCCGACATGTCGACGTGGCCCTCCCAGTTACTGAAGGGCGCTTTCCGATCAAGCTGGTCGATGGCGCAGACGCTAATGGCTTCGCTGTACGAAGCCGGGAAGAAGTCGGTTGCGATGCCGTTGTTGCCGGCAGCCGCGACCACGACGGCTCCCGCAATCTCGACCCAGTCCAACATGTCGCTCA
>JAICGT010000107.1 GCA_025922995.1 Fimbriimonadales bacterium | reverse complement strand
GGTCGATCGTAATGTCGCTGGAGAACCTGTCGCCCGATGAAGTGGTGTCCCTCGAGCTGGCCACGGGTGTGCCCTATGTCTACGAAGTCGACAGGGACGGGAAGATGCTCTCCAAGCAAACGCTCGGCGGGTAAAGTAACTGCACCATGCTGCTGACATTAATGATCGGAATTCTCGTTATGCAGCCGGCAGCGGTCGGCGCTCCCCAGGCAGAAAAGCTGAAGCTTCGCGTGGCAGTAACCGAAGGGTCCGGATGGGATTTGATTCGCCAAGGCGGCAAGAACAAGGACTCGTTCCGTGAATTACTGCTCGAGCTCTTACGAGAGGACGGGCGGTTCGACGTTGCGCCGCTCACGCTGCCGAAATCAGTTGGCGCCGGTGCTGAAGATTTATCCTATCTTTTGGCCGATGTGTTCCTGGATCCCGTAGTTGTGTCTGCGAAGCAGTCGACGGACAGAACGAGGGTGCCAGATCCGATCAGTCGACTCGGCGGAGGAATCGCGAGCGGAAGCGTCGCAACATCGACCGCCGAAGTTCAGCTCAAACTCGTAACACGCACCATGCCGAAAGGGCCGTCGATTGCGGAAACCAAGGGAAGTGGCAAGCACTCGGCGTCCTCGGTCGACGTGTACAACCGTGACACCGGCCGCATCGACGTCGGGGACCTTCGGAAAACCGACATCGGCGTTGCGGTCGAGCGCGCCGTGAAGGAAGCCCTAAAGGACTTCGGTAAAGGGTTGGAAGGCGTTAAATGGCGAGCGATCGTTGCTGCTGTAGAAGATTCTGGCCGTGTCGTGATCAACCGCGGCAAGGACTCGGGCCTAAGGGCCGGTATGAGCCTCAGGGTGCTGGAGACTTCCGCTCCGCTTTACGATCCGATTTCGGGCGAAATGCTCAGGCCGGGCGAAGAGCAAGAGATCGCAACACTGAAAGTGATTCGGGTGGACGCGCTGTCGGCTGTCTGCGAAGTGACCACCGGCGGCGGCGTTGCAGTCAAAAACATCGTTCGCCAATAGCGCGCGGGAACCGAGTGGGGTATCTTGCCTCGTAATATCGTACGAGGCACGAAACGGCGGATGATCTTCGACCGTATTTATCGTGCATCTCAGGAGGCGCAATGAAGATTCAAACCAAAGTTTTTGTAGGGGCAGCTTGTCTGCTCGCTGTGGCTGCGTTTGCCGCGCAGGACACTTTCAAACTCGAGTGGAAGCCGAAAGTCGGCGAAACGCTTAAGTATCAGATCGATGTCAAGGCCAGCATGGACATGGGCGGCACGATGGGCGACATCGCCGTCGGCATGGTTCAGACCCAGAAGGTCACCAAGATCGAGGACGGCAAGGTCACGATGGAGGGGAAGACCGGGAGTATGACGCTCGTGATCAACGGCGAAGACATGAGCCAGATGATGGGCGGCCAGGATTTCAACTCTACGACCGTTTACAACCTGAAGGGCGAATTGATTTCCGTCACTTCTGATCAGCCCGGGGCTGAAAACCAGACGCGGATGGAGAACGCTTACTCCATGTCCTATCCGAATAAAGATGTCAAGGTCGGCGAAAGCTGGACGCGCACTATCAAGGGTGATACGAAAGGTGCCGTAGACGCCACGGGCACGTTCACCGTAGAAGGTGTCGACATGATCGGAACGGAACGAACGGTTCGAATTCGAGGCGACTACAAAGAGACATCGGGCACCACGCCACTGAGCGTTAAGTCGACGGTGTGGATCCGTGAGAAAGACGGCGCGGCAGTGAAGGGCACGTTCAACATGAAGAACGTCGAGTTCCAACCGGGTATGCCTCCGGTCGATGCTACGGCAACGATGAAGTTGATCCCGTAGTTCGGCTTTGATTTACTAAGCGGGTCGCCTTTTCGGTGACCCGCTTTTTTGCTGTTTGAGAGCTGGCTAGAAGCTGCACATGACAATGGACCGGCGCTGCACCGGTTGTGCTCGTCAAGGATATTGCCGCATAGGCGGAATACTTTTTGCGAATGCCGCGCCCTCGACTACACAATCTAAGCGACGCCAGGGGCTACGCACGAGTTCGGCACCCAGAACTTGGATGAGCTCGAGCGCGTTCGGCCAAGTGCTCTGAGGAACCGCCCCGCTCCCGAGCGGGTAGCATCCCGCAAGTGATCGGCAAAGGGCTCGGACTAAAAGTTCTGATCGGCATCGTTCTCGGTATCCTGCTGGGGCTCGTTCTCTTACGTCTGACTCCGGTCGGGGTGCAGCCGAACGACACGCTGACATTGACAACCTCCTCTGGCGAGAAAATCGACGTCATCGTTCCTGAATCCGCCAAAGAGGCGGCCCGACTGAAGTCGCCTGACAGGGAAATCGGCAATGCCGTAGAGGTTGCCGGCATGACTGTGAATGAAGCGTCTCAGGTTATCGGCGATGCGCTTGGCATGGAAGTCATTGGCGCCGACATCGTGCCGGATGCGGACGGTCAACGTTCACTGACCGACCGGATGTACATAGACGGCAAGCTGTTTATAAAACCTGAAGGGGTGCAGCCCGGCGACCGGCTAACTCTAACAGCTGTTTCAGGCGAAACCGTCGATGTCCTTTTGCCATCTTCCACGAGCAAGCCTGGAAAGGTTACCGTTCTCGGAAAGGAGGTAGGTCGACCAGTACTCGTTGCAGGAACTCCCTTTGCGTCTGCGGCCGATATTATCGGCCCGGCAGTCGATATCGACATCGAGTCAATTGAGCTAAAGGAACGCAAAGGTGTCACTGTCAGACCGGCCATTACGGAAGTCGTGTACGTGGGCGGCGAGATATTCCTGCGACTGTTGAAGATGCTCGTCGTGCCGCTCGTCATCGTAACGGTTCTAGTCGGCATAGCCAGCTTGGGCAGCATGAAGCGCCTTGGACGGATGGGCGGAATGACGGCGTTCATCTACATCGGCACAATGCTGGTAGCAGCCTTCACCGGAGCTGTGTACGTAAATCTGATCCAGCCTGGCGTGCCGCTGCGAGAACAGTGGCAGAACGAGGCGATCGAAGGGGCGGTTTCGGACAGGACAGCCTCTGAATTAATTCTAAATATCATCCCGACAAACCCGATAGCCGCAATCGCGGAGCTCGACATTATCGGCATTCTGTTCTTCACGATCCTAATGGCGTTTGCGATGCTCGCCATCGGCAAGAAACGGTGTGCCCCCGTGTTCAACTTCTTCGAAGCGATGAACGATATCGTATTCGTTCTGATCGGTTGGGTAATGCGTTTGGCACCCTATGGCGTTGGGCTGTTGATCGCGCATACCATAGGCGTTCAGGATATCGCCTTTCTCTCGAACCTAATTCAAGGCTTATTGCTGTTCGCGCTTACCGTAATTCTTACACTGGCTACCCACTTCTGCTTCTTGCTCCTAATTGCGTGGAAGTTCGGCAAGTACAACCCAATTGAATTTGTGCGACGAATCGGGCCGGCATTGGCCGTCGCATTTGGAACGAACAGCTCAAATGCGACGCTCCCGGTGACGATGAAGTGTGTGGAGGAAATGGGTGTCTCCAAGCGCATTCGAAACTTCGTGGTGCCGATTGGCGCAACGCTGAATATGGATGGCACCGCCGCATTCGAGGCGATAGCAGTGATCTTCTTTGCTCAGGCCTTCGGAATCGACTTCGGTTTCGGCGAGCAATTCCTGGTCGCGATTCTGGCTGTAGTTGCCGCAATGGGAGCCGCAGGGATTCCTAGTGCAGGCTTGGTGACGATGGTCATGGTATTGAGCGCGGTTGGTTTGCCGGCCACGAAGATCGCAACCATTTTTGCCATCGACCGCCCACTGGACATGTTGCGCACCGCGGTGAATATCACGACCGACGCGTTGGCAGCGAGAATTATCCAGATACGCATGCCCGACATCCGACCGGAGGACGACGACTTGGCAAGCGAATACGAAGAGATCGATCCGGAAGCCAGCCACGGGTCTTGACGCGACTCCGCGCTCGCTCGGTTTTGTTGCCCCGTTGGATCGGTTGTTTCGTTAGTCGGTTTCACTATTCATTCATTTTTTTGCTCAATTAGTTCCTCATTTTTTCCGACGTAACAAATGAATAGCGAGGAGTCAATTTCCAGTTGACTGTGTTGACAGTGAATCTATTCCTTAGCGACAGGAGACGCCCAAAGGTAAACCATTTTGGACGGATATTTTTGGCAAGGGGGCGACGTCTTATTCGCAAGTGCTCAGTTTGCGCGTCGCATCGATAACGTTCCTGGCCCTGATCGCGTTTGCGGCAAACTCGGTGCTTTGCAGGCTGGCGCTGGGTGGGGGGTCGATCGATGCTGGGGCTTTTACGGCGATTCGGATTTGCTCGGGGGCATTGGCTTTGCTGCTCTTGGTGCGGGGGCGTGGCGTTTCTCTCGATCCGCGGCGGTGGCTTGCGGCGGTCATGCTGTTTGTGTATGCCGCATGCTTCTCGTACGCGTATCTCGAGCTGACTGCGGGGACGGGGGCGTTGCTGCTTTTTGGGGCGGTGCAGGTGACGATGCTCGCTGGCGGGTTGATCGCCGGAGAGCGGCCGGGGGCGCGCGCGTGGCTGGGGTGGGCCGTGGCTTGCGCCGGGTTGGTGTATTTGGTGGCGCCGGGAGTCGAAGCACCGGCTTTGCGCGGAGCGGGGCTGATGGCTGCCGCAGGGCTCGCTTGGGGGGTTTATTCGCTATTGGGCAAGGGGAGCGCGGATCCGGTAGCGGATACGGCACGCAACTTTATTTTGGCGGCTCCGATGTCGATCGGGCTGTTTGCTGCCACTTATAAGATGACCGACGCTGTGCATTGGGACGGTGTCGCGTATGCCGTTGTTTCGGGGGCGGTCACTTCAGGGCTGGGATATGTGATCTGGTATATGGCGCTTCGACACATCACTTCGGTGTCGGCAGCCATCGCGCAGTTGAGTGTGCCGGTGATTGCGGCTATTGGAGGGGTGGTGGTGCTTTCGGAGGCGATTTCGGAGCGGTTGGCGGTGAGCGCGGTGATTATCTTGGGTGGTGTTGCGCTCGGGCTGTCGGCGCGTAAACCTTAGGTTCAAGGTGCTTAGTAATCGGTCAGTTGCCCCGCAGGGAAAGCGGCGCGCAGTGCGTTGACCACGGCAAGGATGTCTATCGCCTCCTGCGCGAGTGCGCCGGCGACAGGCGGGAGGTAGCCGAGAGCGGCGAACAGCATGCCGACGATGCTGAGCGCCATGCCGCCGACGGCGCT